>NZ_JBFUAR010000004.1:0-191264 GCF_056406175.1 Arthrobacter sp. P1_D12 | reverse complement strand
GTACGTTCTCACCGGGCCGCGGCCCGGGGGCCCGGCCGGAGCCACGGCGCCTGCCGCTGCCCCGGCTGCCGCTCCTGCGACGGCGGCCAGTCCCCCGCCGACGCCGGCGCCCAGCCCCACGCCCACGCCGGAACCACCCGCCGTCGCCCTCAACATCCTGCTGATCGGGAGCGACAGCCGGGTGAATGAGCGGGCGGCGGCGGCCAACGGCACCACCTCCGACCAGCGCGGGGACGCCCTCGTGCTGATCCACCTCCCGGCGGACCGGAAGAGCGTCTACGGCATCTCGATCATGCGCGACCTTTGGGTCGACATCCCCGGCCACGGATCCGCGAAAGTGAACGCCGCGCTGGAACTGGGCGGCCTGCCGCTGATGACGAAAACCGTGGAGGTGCTGCTGGGCGCGCACATCGACCACACGGTGATGCTGGATTTCCAAGGGTTCGCGGCCATGACAGACGCGCTCGGCGGTGTCGACGTCAACATCAAGCAGTCATTCACCGGCACCGCGGATGACAAGGTGCATTTTCGGGCGGGCGTGAACCACCTCAACGGGCTGCAGGCCCTGGCCTTTGTCCGCGAGCGGCATGCCTTCGCCGATGGCGACTACCAGCGGGTCCGGAACCAGCAGACTTTCTTGAAGGCCATGATGGCCAAGATGGCTTCCGAAGGAAGCCTGGCGGACCGCGGCACCGTCCGAAAACTCATCACCACGGTGCTGCCGCACGTGACCCTGGATGCAAGCTTCACCCTGAAGTCGCTGGAAAACCTCGGCTTCAGCCTCCGGCAGACACCGCCGGGCCGTGGCGTGTTCTTCACCCTGCCGACCGCCGGCACAGGGTTCAGTCGGGACGGCCAGTCGATTGTCCTGCAGAACCCTGCCGCGACCGCCGCGGTCTCCGCCGCGCTGGGCTCGGGAACGCTTGCCCGCTACGTGGCGGCCAACAATTTGCAGAACGGCAATTGAGGCGCCGCTCTTCTGTAGATTGGGTCCATGACCCAGACTCCCGCCCAGCCGTCCCCACAGCCCCCAGTCGCCCGAAAAGTTCCCTCGGTGCGCACCCACCACGGCGACGCATTCGAGGACAACTACGAATGGCTGCGGGAGAAGGACTCCGCAGAGGTCGTGGACCTGCTCAAGGCGGAAAACGCCTACCAGGAGGCCTTGACCGCGCACCAGGAGCCGATGCGCGAGGCGATCTTCCAGGAAATCAAGGGCCGCACCCAGGAAACTGACCTTTCCGTTCCGAACCGCAAGGACGGCTGGTGGTATTTCACCCGCTCGGTCGAGGGCAAGGAGTACGGCATCCACTGCCGCGTGCGCGGCCAGGACACCGGGGACCGCGTCGCGGACTGGACTCCCCCGGCCGTGGAGGCCGGGGTCGTCATCCCCGGTGAGGAGATCCTCCTCGATGGCAACCTCGAGGCCGAGGGCAAGCCGTTCTTCGCCGTGGGCGGCGCCGCCACGACCATCGACGGCACCCTCTATGCCTACGCCGTGGACAACGCCGGCGACGAGCGCTTCACGCTGCGCATCAAGGACCTGGGCACCGGCGCGTTGTTGCCGGACGTGATCGAGAACGTCTTCTACGGCATCTCCTTCTCCCCCGACGGCAGCCGGATCTTCTATACCGTGGTGGACGATTCCTGGCGGCCGTACCAGGTCAAGTCCCACGTGCTCGGCACACCCGTCGGCGAGGACACGGTCATCTACCAGGAGGACGACGTCGCCATGTGGCTCGGCTTCGAGCTCTCGGCCGACCGGCGGTACCTGGTGCTCAGCATCGGCTGCTCCGAGTTCAGCGAGACCCGCCTGCTGCGCTTTGATGACCTCGACGCCGGACTGCGCACCGTGATCTCCCGCGACGAGCGCATCCTGTACGAGGCCGAGCCGTTCCTGCTGGCGGATGCCTCGGGCCGGGGCCAGGAGCGGATCCTGCTTACGCACAACAAGGACGCCATCAATTCCATGGTCTCGCTGGTGGACCCGGCCGAGCTCGCGAAGCCGCTCGGCGAGCAGCACTGGGACACCGTCGTCGCCCATTCCGACCAGGTCCGGGTCAACGGCGCCGGCGTCACGTCGAGCCACGCGGTGGTCTCGGTGCGCAAGGACACCATCGAACGGGTCCAGGTCCTGCCCCTGGCCGGACTGGGCACCCCGGAGCAGGGCGCCGCAGTGGAACCTGCATTCGACGAGGAGCTGTACACGGCTGGCGTTGCAGGCTCCGACTACGAGGCGCCCGTGATCCGGATGGGCTACACCTCCTACTTCACTCCGTCACGGGTCTACGACTTCGTGCTGCCCACCCCGGAGCAACCGGGCGGTGAACTGCTGCTGCGCAAGGAGAGCCCGGTGCTGGGCGGCTACTCGCCGTCGGACTACGTCGCCACCCGGGAATGGGCGGTGGCGTCCGACGGGACCCGGATTCCGCTCTCGGTCCTGCGCCACGCCTCCGTCCGGCAGGATTCGACAGCGGCCGGCCTGGTGTACGGCTACGGCTCCTACGAAATGAGCATGGATCCGGGCTTCGGGATCCCCCGGCTGTCCCTGCTGGACCGGGGCATCGTGTTCGTGATCGCGCACATCCGCGGCGGCGGCGAGCTCGGCCGGCACTGGTACGACGACGGCAAGAAGCTGCACAAGAAGAACACGTTCACCGATTTCATCGCGGCCACGGACTGGCTCGCCGGTTCCGGCTGGGTGAACCCGGACCGGATCGCGGCGATGGGCGGCTCCGCCGGCGGCCTGCTGATGGGCGCGGTCGCCAACCTGGCGCCGGAAAAGTATGCGGCGATTGTTGCCGCCGTCCCGTTCGTGGACGCACTGACCACCATCCTGGACCCCGAACTGCCGCTCTCGGCGCTGGAGTGGGAGGAATGGGGCAATCCGATCACCGACCCGGACGTGTACGCATACATGAAGTCGTACACACCCTACGAGAACGTCCGCGCCGTGGCGTACCCGAAGATCGCCGCGGTCACCAGCTTCAACGACACCCGCGTGCTCTACGTGGAGCCGGCCAAATGGGTCCAGCGGCTGCGCGAGGTGAACACCGGCAGCGAACCGGTCGTCCTGAAGATCGAGATGGAAGGCGGCCACGGCGGCGCCTCGGGCCGATACGTGCAGTGGCGCGAACGGGCCTGGGACTACGCGTTCGTCGCCGACTCCCTCGGCGCCACCGAACTGCTGCCGGGAGCCGGACTGAAGTAAGAACCCCACCGATTGCTCCGTAGGCGCCCTTTTGGACCTCCATTAGGGCACTTACGGAGCAATCGGTGCGTTTTCCGGCCGGTCAGCTGGCTTTCCGGCGTTAATCCGGGAGCCCGCTACCGATATTTGGTCATCATGCTTACTATTTACTGGCATGATGGGCACTTCGACGTGGAACCCGTCCGCTGGGGGCGGGGCGTCGTAGGGCTTTGACCGGGCACTGGGTGCCGGAGATGGAGTTTGTTATGAGCGTTGAGCAGGGAATGACCCCGTTGACTGATGATGAGCTGATGGCGCAGGGCGGCACAGCCCTTCCGGACAAGGAAGTCGCCTCCGTCCTGGACCTGAACGCCGACCTGAACCTCGGGATCAGCGCCGCGGCGCCGATCGACCTCGGCATCGCGGCCAACGCCAACGTGGCCGCCCCGATTGACGCGGCTGCCTCGGCAAACGTGCTCTCTTTCGGGTCTGAGTCCCAGGCCCTCGCCGACCAGGGCACCATTATCAACCAGGGCGTCACGGGCGATGCCACGGCAGACTCCACCCAGGACAGTGTCATCGACCAGGGCACCGGTGCGGATGCTGGAACCACGGCGGATCCCGCCGCAGCGCCCGTTGCCACGGATCCGGTCACGCCTGCTGCCACGGCCGATCTCGGCGGCGCTGTACCGGCCGGCACGGTACCCGCCGATGCCACCGGCGTATTGCCGGATGGCACGGCCCCGGACCTGGGCGGTGCGCTGCCGACGGACGCGGGAGCCGCCGCCGGCGCCGCGGGTGCCCTCAGCGGCAACCTGCTCAACGTCGATGTGAACCTGGACGCCAACGCCGGCATCGCGGCACCGATCAATGGTGCGGTGGCCGCCAACGCCAACGTGGCCGCGCCGATCGACGCCGCCGTCGGCGCCAACATCGGCTCCATCGACAGCAACGCGTTCGCCGTCGCCCAGCAGGATGCCATCATCAACCAGGACATCCATGGCGACGCTACGGCGTCGGCTGACCAGCAGTCCGACCTGAAGCAGTAGCACCTAGATGAGCACTGTGCACGGAGGGCCGTCCGGTCAGGACGGCCCTCCGGCCCTGCCTGCCACCGGCGGCGCCACAACCGCCGCCACATTGCCCGACGCCAGCGCACGCGGCGACGCTGCCGGCCCGCCGTCGTCCGCCGCGGTCGGCCTGCAGCCGGTTCCCGTGCGGGCCGCCGGAGTCCAGCTGATCGGCGAGGCGAAGGGATCCGGTTACAAGGAAGCCCCGTCCCTCGCGCGCCGTTCCGACGGCCAGACCATCCAGCTCACCCGACTGCTGTACCTGGTGCTCGAGGCGATCGACGGCGAGCGGGGCCTGGAAGAAATCGCCGGGCACGCCAGTGACAGTTTCGGACGGCTCGTCAGTGCCGAGAACGTCCGCACCCTGATCACTTCCCAGCTGCTCCCCCTCGGCCTCCTGCAACTGGCGGACGGCTCCGAGCCCGCGGTAAAGAAATCGAACCCGCTGCTGGGTATGCGCTTCCGGTACTCGGTGACCGATCCGGACCGCACCCGGAAGATCACCGCGCCGTTCGCCACGCTGTTCAACCCCTTGATCGTGGTGGCCGTGACTGCGGCCTTCCTGGCCACGTGCTGGTGGGTGCTGATGGTCAAGGGTCTGGCATCGGCAACGCATGAGGCCTTTGCCAACCCCGGCCTGGTGCTTCTGATCCTGCTGGTCACGGTGCTCTCGGCCGGTTTTCATGAGTTCGGCCACGCCGCCGCCGCCCGCCGCGGCGGGGCCACCCCCGGCGCCATGGGGACCGGCCTGTATCTGATGTGGCCGGCCTTCTATACCGACGTCACGGATTCCTACCGGCTGGGGCGCGGCGGCCGGCTGCGCACGGACCTGGGCGGACTGTACTTCAACGCCATCGTGGCCGTCGCGATCATGGGCATCTGGTGGGCCACCGGCTTCGATGCGCTGCTGCTGGTGGTGGTCACCCAGATCCTGCAGATGGTCCGGCAGCTGATGCCACTGGTCCGCTTCGACGGCTACCATATCCTGGCCGACGCTACCGGTGTCCCGGACCTGTTCCAGCGCATCAAGCCCACGCTGCTGGCCCTGGTGCCGTGGCGAAAGACCGATCCCGAAGCCGGGCTCCTGAAGCCCTGGGCGCGGGCCGTGGTCACCATCTGGGTGCTGGTCACGGTCCCCCTGCTGCTCTTCAGCATGGCCACCATGGTGCTCACCCTGCCGCGCGTCCTGGGCACTGCCTGGGACAACGGCCTGAAGCAGCAGGCGATGCTTTCCCACAGCGTCGCCACCGGGGACCTCGCCGACGCCGCCGTCCGGGTGATCGCGATAGCCTGCCTGGCGCTGCCGGTGCTGGGCATCTTCTACATCCTGTTGCGCCTGGTCCGCCAGCTGGCCACCGGCCTGTGGCGCAAGACCCGCGGCAAGGCCCTCCAGCGTGCCACCGCCGTCGTTGCGATCGCGGCGGTGGCGGCGGGCCTCGCCTGGGCCTGGTGGCCGGGAGCTGACACCTACCGCCCGGTCCAGCCCTACGAGCGCGGCACCCTGGCCGACGCCACCACCGCCGTCTTCCCGGCCTCCGCCGCGTCCCGGATGGCCGAGGGCCAGTCGGGAACGACCGTTGCCCTGTGGCCGGAGGGCGCCCGGCGGCCCACACGCGAGGACCCGCAGCTGAGCATGGTCCTGGTGCCCCGGCAGTCCGGCACGGCCGGCCCCGCGGGGGCGCCGGCTGCCCCTTCCTGGGTCTTCCCCTTCGACAAGCCGGCCGCTCCGGAGGACGACGGCAACCAGTCGCTCGCGGTCAACACCACTGACGGTTCCGTGGTCTACGACGTCGCCTTCGCCCTGGTCTGGGCCGAGGACGGTGACACCGTGGACACACGGAATGAGGCCTACGCGTTTGCCAGCTGCGCGGACTGCGCCGCCGTGGCGGTGGGCTTCCAGGTGGTCCTGATTGTGGGACAGACCGATGTGATCGTTCCGGAAAATCTCTCGGCGTCGGCGAACTATAACTGCGTCCGGTGCCTGACGTACGCCCTGGCCAGCCAACTTGTCCTGACCCTGGATGGGCCCCTGAGCAGCGACGGCACGGCCAAGCTCAACGCGCTGTGGCAGGAGATCGCCGCCTACGGCAAGGACCTGCGGAACCAGCCACTCTCGGAGATCCAGGGCCGGCTCAGCGCGTACAAGGAACAGATCATGGCGGTCATCAAGGCCGATCCGAACGCCACCCCAGCCGGGTCCGCTGGCACAGCGCCGACGCCGGGCGCAACCTCCGGCGCCACTCCAGGCGCAACCTCCGGCGCCTCGCCTGGTACGACGTCGGGAGCCACTGCCGAAACCACACCCGGCAGCACGCGGGCCCCGGCCCCGGCCCCGGGACCCACGGGAGCCACGGCGCCGAGTGACGGTACGACGTCGTCCGGTCCCGCCCCGGGATCCGGTGCCACGGAGCCGGCAGGGCAGCAACTGACGCAGCCCGCGGCACCGGCGCCTGCCGGTTCCACGGCGCCCGCAGCGGGGGCGGTCACGCCCGTGCCCGCAGGAACCGCCCCGCCGGCTCCGTAGGCGCGCACCCGTGGAACACGTTCGGCCGGAAGGATCTCTCCTTCCGGCCGAACGTGTCAGACCGTCTGGGTCCCCAGGACCAGGTCAGCGGGCCTTCCCTTCATCCGTGAGGAGGGTGTACACCATTTCCGTGGCCCATTCGCCGACGGAGAGGCAACACGATGAGACTAACGCTGACAGAGTTCCTCACATTGGACGGCGTGGCGCAGGGTCCTGGATCGCCCGATGAGGATACCAGCGACGGCTTCTCACGAGGAGGTTGGTTCGTCCCCTACCTTGACGAAGAATTCATCCAGCAGGCGGCGGACTGGCTGGGTGAGGCGGATGCGTTGCTGTTCGGCCGCCGGACCTACGTCACCTTGCGAGGGACTGGCCGAGAATCACGGACCCTGATGATCCGTTCTCGGAAAAGATGAACGGTTTGCCGAAGTACGTTGCCTCGCAGAGCCTGGCGCAGGCCGGTTGGGCGCCGACGACCATCCTGTCCGGGGACGTCCCCGCACAGGTCGCTGAGTTGAAGAGGCAGCCCGGCCGGGAGTTGCAGATCCACGGGAGTGCCCGGCTGGCCCAGTCGCTGCTGGGCAAGGGGCTGATCGACGAACTGAGGCTGGTGATCGCCCCTGTGGTGGTGGGTAACGGCAGGCAACTGTTTCCGGCCGGAGGCGCCCCGGCGGGCCTGCGTCTGGTCCGCAATGAGGCGACGCCGGGCGGACTCGCGATTCTTGTCTATGAGTCGGCAGGGCTTCCGACGTACGGGACCTATGAACCTGGTTCGTCCGGCACCTGAGGCCCGTGGTTGAGCTTGAGGCCGATGGTTGAGTCGGCAGCTGCGCTGCACCAGGCGGAGTTGCGCGAGTTCAAGTGCCGGGCCCGGTCAGCGGGCCTTCCACTCGTCCGCGAGGATGGCGTACACCACCTCCGTGGCCCATTCGCCCTTGTAGTGCCATTTGTCCACCTGCCGTGATTCCAGGCGCATGCCGAGCCGTTCACAAAGCGCCGCCGAGGCCGTGTTCAGGGCATCGAGCTTGGCGTCGATGCGGTGGAAGCCCAGGTCCTCAAAGCCGAGCTTCAGCAGCGCCCGGGCGGCCTCGCTCGCGATGCCCCGTCCCCGCGCCTCCGGAGCCAGGCTCCAGCCGATCTCGGCCTGCCCGCACCCCTCCAGCCACTTCAGCACCACCTCGCCGAGGAGGCCGGGCGAATCCTGGGCCTCAATGGCGAGGGCCACCCAGTCGCCCTCCTTCTCGAACTCGAAGTTGGCGTACCGTCCCACCGTTTCCATCGACTGGGTGTAGTTCTTGGCCTCACGGGGCAGGAACCGGGCGGTTTCCGGGAGCGAGTGGTAGGCATGGAAGGCATCGAGGTCGGCGGCTGCAAAACGCCGCAGCACCAGCCGCTCGGTGCGGATGGGCAGCAGAGGCAGTGGCTTGGGTTCATTCATGTCCCCAACGCTACCCATCCGTTGCTCCGGAAGCGCCGTTTTGCGCGGCCAAAAGGGCGGTTACGGAGCAACGGATGCCTGCGCGACGACGGCGGCTGTTGCCTCCGCGATCGCCCGTTCCTCGTCGGTGGGGACCACAAGGACCGGCAGGGCCGACGTCGGGGTGGAAATGACGCGGGGTTCCCTGGACCGCTCCCGGTTCAGCCCGGCGTCGAGTTCGACGCCGAGGGCACCGAGCCGCTGCGCCACCAGGTTCCGGAACTGGTACGAGTTCTCGCCGATTCCGGCCGTGAACACAAGGGCCTTCGCGCCGCCCACGGCCACGTGGTAGCCGCCGATGTACTTCGCGAGCCGGTAGGAGGCGACCGCCAGGGCCATGGCCGCCTTGGCATCGCCGGCTTCCGCGGCCTCCACCACGGAGCGCATGTCGTTGTTGCCGGCCAGGCCTTTGAGCCCGGACTGCCGGTTCAGCATCGAATCAAGGTCCTCGGGTGACCAACCGTTCCTGCCGAGGAAGACCAGGATGGACGGGTCGAGGTCGCCGGAGCGGGTGCCCATGACGAGGCCCTCGAGGGGCGTGAATCCCATGGACGTGTCGATTGACTGACCGCCCCGGATCGCGGTGACCGAGGCGCCGTTCCCCAGGTGGGCGATCACGGCGTCGAACTCCTCGACCGGAACGTCCAGCAGCGCCGCGGCCCGGTGCGCGACGTATTCGTGCGAGGTGCCGTGGAAGCCGTAGCGGCGGATCCCGTGGTTCGTGTAGAGCTCGTCCGGCACCGCATAGCGCCAGGCGTGCTCGGGCAGGGTGCGGTGGAAGGCGGTGTCGAACACGGCCACCTGCGGCAGTTCGGGCCACTTCTTCGAGATCGCGCGGATGCCAAGGACGTTGGCGGGGTTGTGCAGCGGGGCGAGCGGGTTCAGCCGCTCAATGGCCCGGGTGATCTCGTTGTTGACCAGCACCGGCTCGGCGAAGCGCTCCCCGCCGTGCACTACGCGGTGGCCGACGGCATCCAGTACGCGGTCCCCCAGGGCGTCGTGGATGGCCGCGTCCACCTGCTCCAGCGCCTCGGCGTGGTCGCGCGGGCCCTCGATCTGGCCGTCGCCCTCACCGCCGGCACCCATGCCGATCTTCTCGACCAGGCCTTCGGTGAGCACGCTGCCGGCCTCGACGTCGCGCACCTGGTACTTGAGCGAGGACGAGCCGGAGTTGATGACGAGCACGAGCATGGGGCCTCCTAAGCCTTGGCTTCGACGCTACCCGAGGGTGCGCCGGGACTGGCATCACGCCGGAGCCTGGCCGAGCGCTCCGTGGGATCCACTATAAATTGCCGGACCAAATTGCCGGAACGCCAGTGGCGCCCATCCGTTGCGAAAGCCAGTCCGTTGCGAAAGCCGGGCCGGGCGCCTAGAGTCGGCGGACCAACTGGACAACTCACGAAGGGGATTTCCATGACTGACGACGCGACCCAGCCGGAAGGCACCGAACCAGCGGGCACCGAACCCGCCAGCGGTTCAGGTAAACCTGATCCCACCGGCGTCGTCGGCGCGAACCCGGCCCTGGACGACACAGGAAACCCCAAGGCCGCCGAGGTCGGCGAAGCGCCCGAGGCCCCCGAGAATCTGGAGAACCTGGATCTCACGCCGGCGGGCCTGGCCGATGAGCCCGCCAAGGAGGAAGACCCCGAAAGTCCGGCGAAGCCGGAAAACAGCTGAGCCGGAACAGCTGCGCAGAAGACAGCTGACTATGCGCGGGCGGCCGCAGGTTCCGGCTCGGTAACGGGCTCCACGGACTGGGCCTGCACGGCGGTGATGGCCACCGTGTTCACGATGTCCTCCACCGTGCAGCCGCGCGAGAGGTCGTTAACGGGCTTCCGGAGCCCCTGCAGGACCGGCCCGACGGCGACCGCACCGGAGGACTGCTGCACTGCCTTGTAGGTGTTGTTGCCGGTGTTCAGGTCCGGGAAGATGAACACTGTGGCCTGCCCTGCCACGGACGAGCCCGGCATCTTGGACGCGGCGATGGCGGCGTCGACGGCGGCGTCGTACTGGATGGGGCCTTCAACGGCGAGATCCGGGCGGCGGTCCTTCACGACTTCGGTGGCCTGCCGGACTTTGTCCACTGCTTCCCCGGTCCCGGATCCGCCGGTGGAGTAGGACAGCATGGCCACCCGCGGCTCCACGCCGAACTGGGCTGCGGTCTCGGCTGAGGCCAGCGCGATATCCGCCAGCTGCTCCGCGTTCGGGTCAGGGTTGACCGCGCAGTCGCCGTATACCAGCACCCGGTCCGGCATCAGCATCAGGAACACCGAGGAGACGATCTTGACGCCGTCCCGGGTCTTGACGAACTCCAGCGCGGGACGGATGGTGTGGGCCGTGGTGTGCGCGGCGCCGGACACCATGCCGTCCACCACGCCGAGCTGCACCATCATGGTGCCGAAGTAGCTGCCGTCGAGCATGACTTCCAGCGCCCGGGCCAGGTCCACGCCCTTGTGCGCCCGCAGCTCCGCGTACTTCTGGGCAAACTGCTGGCGCAGCTCTGACGTCGCGGGGTCCACGATGCTCATGCCGGAGAGGTCGATGCCCTGGGTGGACGCCAGCTCCCGGACCGCCGACTCATTGCCCAGGATCGTGAGGTCGCAGACGTCCCGCCGGTACAGAATTTCGGCGGCCCGCAGGATCCGCACGTCGTTCCCCTCGGGCAGGACGATGTGCCGGCGCTGCAGCCGGGCCCGCTCAATGAGGTCGTGCAGGAACCGCAGCGGCGTCATCCGCTCCAGCCGCGGCAGGTGCAGCCGCTCCACCAGCTCGGCCTCGTCCACGCGCTTAGCCCACAGCCCCACGGCCGAGGCCACCTTGCGGCGGTGCCCCGACCAGATCTCGCTGCGGACCTCGGACACCCGTTTGGCGGTGGTGTAGGTATCGTCCGGGGCCGCGAACACGGGGAATGGCGCCTGCGCCAGCAGCGAGTAGATGTTGGGGTCCGGGGCCAGGCCGCCGGTGAGGATGAGCGCCGACGGCACCGGAAACTCCGGCGAGAACGACGACGCGAGGCACGCGACCATCACGTCCGCACGGTCACCCGGGACGATCACGAGGGCGCCGTCGTCGAGCACGTGCAGGAAGTTGGCCACGTTCATCGCCGCCACCTTGATGGAATGGACGTCGCGTTCCATGTCCTGCCGGCCGGCCACCTGGCGGATCCCAAGGGCCGAGGCCACCTCCCCGGTGGTGGGCCGTGCGATGTCGTCCAGCTCGGGGAAGACGTAGACGGGGCGGCCGGACGCGCCGGGCTTCACGGCGGCGACGATCCCGTCCACGTCCTCCGGGTCGGCGCGGTTCACCATGATGGCCAGGAGGCTGCAGCGTTCCGCCGCCAGTTCCTTGCGGGCAACCTCGACGGCGTCGGCAGCCTCCGCGACGGTCCGCCCCTTCGCGCCCACCACGGCGACGATCGAGGCGGCCAGGTTGTTCGCGAGGCGAGCGTTGAGGTCGAATTCGACGGCGGCATCCTGGCCGGTGAGGTCCGTCCCCTCCACAATCACCACGTCGCAGTGGCGGGACATTTCGGCGAAGATCTCCACGCAGCGGGCGTCGATCTCGGCCCTGTTTCCCTCGGCCAGCAGCCCGCGGACCTCGGCAAACGTCAGGCCGCCGCGGCAGCGCTGGTCATCAAGATCGAACCGGGCCTTCATTAGCGCCACCATCGGGTCCGCCGCGGCGTCGTTGCCGTGAACCACAGGCTTGAAGAAGCCGATCCGGTCCGCGTGCCGGTGGAGGGTGTCCGCCAGCCCCAGCGCTATGAGGGACTTGCCGGAGCCCGGGGTGGTCGCGCTGACGTAAATTCCTTTGGCCATGTGTCCCAGCATACTTACACCCCTTGACAGCGGGCACCCACATGGGATTACCTAATGAACATTCGGTAAATAAAGCTGGAGGCAACGACGCATGGCTGAACTGACGGTTTCCGGGGCCACCCACCCCATCCTGAAAGACGACTACGCCTCGGAATGGATGGGCATCGAAGTCCTGGCGCTGGACGACGGGCATGCCACGATCCGCATGACGCTCCGGCAGGAAATGCTCAACGGCTTCGGCATGGCCCACGGCGGAATGATCTTCGCCTTCGGCGACACCGCCTTCGCCCTCGCCTGCAACCCGGCCAACCCGCTCCCGGGCGAGGACTCCAACATCACGGTTGCTGCCGGCGTCGACATCAACTTCCTGAAGCCCGCCTTCCGCGGACAGGTGCTGACCGCCGTCGCGAACCGCCGCGCCAGCACCGGACGCAGCGGGCTGTACGACATCCAGATCTACGCCGCCGACTCTGGCGCGGGCATCCCGGCGGCGGCACCGGCCGGCGCGGCCCCCGCAGCAACCCTTCCGGGCCAGCTCCCCACCGATACCGCTACCGACGCCCCTACGTGGGAACTCATCGCCGAGTTCCGCGGCCGCAGCCGCACCATCTCCAAGAAATAGAAACAGGGAACCACTGATGACCCAAGAAACTGCCGCCGCCACAACCGACGCTGTCCTCGACCGCGAGGAGACCATCTCCCGCGACGAGCTCGAGGCCCTCCAGCTCAGCCGCCTGCAGCACACGGTGGCCTACGCCTATGACCGCGTCCCCCTGTACAAGCGCAAGTTCGATGAGGCCGGCGTCCACCCGGCGGACCTGCGTGAACTCTCCGACCTCGGCAAGTTCCCCTTTACCACCAAGGAGGACCTCCGCCTCGAGTACCCCTTCGGCATGTTCGCCGTGCCGCAGCACGAGGTCGCCCGAATCCACGCCAGCTCCGGCACCACGGGCCGCGCCACCGTGGTGGGCTACACGAAGAAGGACCTCGCCGACTGGGCCAAGCTTGTGGCCCGCTCGCTGCGCGCCTCCGGCGTCCGGCCCGGCATGAAGGTGCACAACGCTTACGGCTATGGCCTGTTCACCGGCGGCATGGGCGCCCACGCCGGCGCCGAGGCCCTCGGCTGCACCGTCATCCCGATCTCCGGCGGCCAGACCGAGCGCCAGATCACGCTCATCCAGGACTTCAAGCCCGACGCCATCCTGGCCACCCCCACCTACCTGCTGACCATTGCCGACGCCATGATCAAGCAGGGCATCGACCCGGCCTCCACGTCGCTGAAGTACGCGGTCCTGGGCGCCGAGCCGTGGACCGAAGAAATGCGGCACGAGCTTGAGACCACCATGAACCTCAAGGCCTGCGACATCTACGGCCTCTCCGAGGTCATGGGCCCGGGCGTCGCCGGTGAATGCGTGGAAACGCAGGACGGCAGCCACATCTGGGAGGACCACTTCCGGCCCGAGATCATCGACGCCTTCGACCCCACCGTGGTGCTGGGCGACGGCGAACCGGGCGAGCTGGTGTTCACCTCGCTCACGAAGGAAGCCCTGCCGATCATCCGGTACCGCACCAAGGACCTCACCCGGCTGCTGCCGGGCACCGCACGCCCGGCACACCGCCGCATGGGCCGCATCACCGGCCGCAGCGACGACATGATCATCCTTCGGGGCGTGAATCTGTTCCCGTCGCAGATCGAGGAGATCGCCCTGCGCATCCCGGAGCTCAGCCCGCACTTCCAACTGGAGCTCACCCGGCCCGAGGGCCACCGGATGGACCAGATGACCGTCAAGATTGAGCGCCGCGACGCCGTCACGGTCGAGGGCGGCATGGCCGCGGCCAAAGTCCTGCAGCAGCAGATCAAGATCCACGTCGGCTCCTCCTGCACGGTCGACGTCGTCGAGCCCGGCTCGCTGGAGCGGTCCAACGGCAAGCTGCGCCGGATCTACGACATGCGCCCCAAGGGCTGAGTGAGCACCAGATCGTGAGAAACTAGCCACTATGCCCAGCACAGCAACCACCACCAAGCGCGGCCGCCCCGGCTATGACCAGCAGTCGGTGCTGGTCATCGCCGTCGACGTCTTCAACCGCCACGGCTACGATGCCACCTCGATGGGTATCCTTGCTGAGAACCTGGGCATCTCCAAGTCCGCGATCTACCACCACGTCCCGTCCAAGGGCGACCTGCTGAAGCTCGCCCTTGACCACGCCCTGGGCGGGCTCGAGGCGATCCTGGACCAGCCCGGGGCAACCTCCGGTTCGGCCGATGCGCGGCTGGAGTTCGTGGTCCGCCAGACCATCTCGGTGCTGGTGGAGCGGCTGCCCTTCGTGACGCTGCTGCTGCGCCTGCGCGGGAACACGGAGATCGAGCGGGATGCGTTGGAACGGCGCCGCACCTTCGACCACAAGGTCGCCGCACTGATTTCCGAGGCACGGGATGAGGGCTCGCTCCGCCAGGACATTGACCCCCGCACCGTCACCCGGCTGCTGTTCGGCACCATCAACTCGATCGTCGAGTGGTACAAGCCGGGCGGCTCGCTGTCCCCGGAGAAGCTGGCCGACGACGTCATCACCATGGCGTTCCACGGCCTACACGTCCCCCGCTGACCGCCTGCCGGCCGACGGGTGGCCGGGTAAGTCGTTGACGGCAGGATAACGGACGCCCACCCTGTAGTCATGGCCACGAAGATATCTGACGTCCTCTTCAGCACGTTCCCCGATTTGCGTTACCAGCCCACCGCGAAGAGGGTCCGTGCCATGGTGGGCGGGCGTGCCGTCGTCGACACTCTGAGTGCGCTCTTGGTGTGGGAGCCCAAACGCATCACCCCCATCTACGCAGTTTCCGAAGGCGCCCTCCGGGCCGAACTGGCGCCGCCGGGGCAGCAGGCGGGCGATGTCCCGGAACACGGCTTCAGAGTGAGCCGGGAGGGGCCGCGGGCACTGGATCCGCGCACGGGGTTCGGCAGGCACACGGCGGCCGGTGAGGAGCTCGACGTCGTCACTCCCCATGCGAGGCTGCCCCGCGCTGCCTTCCGGCCGGCGGACCCCGACCTCGCCGGCTACGTGGTGCTGGATTTCAACGCCTTCGACTGGCTCGAGGACGACGAGGAGATCATCGGCCACCCACGTGATCCGTTCCACCGTGTGGACATCCGGGCGTCCTCGCTCACCGTTGAGGTAGGGCTCGACGGCGTCACTCTCGCCACGACGAACGGCGCGCAGCTGGTCTACGAAACCATGCTGCCGGTGCGCTACTACATTCCGCCGTCGGATGTGCGGCTGGATCTGATGGAAGAGAGCCCCAAACGGACCATCTGCCCGTACAAGGGCCAGGCGAGCTACTGGAGCTACTCTGCTTCCGGGCAGGGCAGGAACGTCGCGTGGAGCTATGACCGGCGGCTCCTCGACGCCGCCCAGATCCACGGACTTGTCAGTTTCTTCAATGAGAGAGTGGACATCACGGTGGACGGCGTCCGGCAGGAGCGCCCGGTCACGCCGTGGTCACGCCCGGACGGAGCGGGGGCACCCGGGGCACCTGGGGTGTGAACCGCAGCGCTTTGGTTCTCTTTCACCCGCATTGGGTGACGACCGCCCCCCACTGGAAGGGTTAGCTTGGAGAACATCTGAAGGACCACCTCTATCGCTTGTGAGACCTCGCTAAAGGCTCCCGCCGTCTGGCGGAAGGAGGAGGGATGATGTTCTGCTCGTTGATCATCGGTGACCCGCGGTGTTGCCGGACGGGCACGCCGCCCCGAGCTGCAAAAAGGACATTCGGTGTCACCCGAATCGTCACAGTCGCGCCGGGTTGCCGGGAATGAGCGAGCCTGCCGCATCGCCGCCCAGTTTCGATCCGGCCGTCGTCATTCGTTCCAGGGCGTACATCTCTGCGCTCGTGCTGGCTGCGGTCTTGGGCGTTCCCATCTCGGTCGTTGCGTACGGCTTTCTCGCTTTGGTCGCGGTGGTCCAGCAGTACGTCTTCGTCGGCCTGCCGGAACAAGTCCTCGGGGGTCCCGTTCCTGCCTGGTGGCCGGTTCCGTGGTTGGTGCTGTGTGGGCTGTTGACGGCGTCGACCATCCGGTATCTGCCGGGAACCGCGGGCCACTCACCCGCTTTCGGCTTCAAGACGGGCGGCGGTCCGCCCAGCGGCCGGGAGCTCGTGGGCGTTGTTCTCGCGGCACTGACCACGCTCAGCCTCGGTGCGGTGCTCGGGCCGGAGGGTCCGCTGATCGCGATCGGTGGCGGCCTCGGGGCGTTGGCCGTGCACCTGGCGAAGAAGGACGCTCCGCCGATGGCCCTGACGATCATGGCGTCGGCCGGCAGCTTCGCAGCGATCAGTACCCTGCTCGGATCCCCCGTGCTCGGTGCATTCCTGATCATGGAGGCCGCCGGGATCGGGGGAATGACGCTGAGCCTGATGGCCCTGCCCGGACTGCTCGCTTCCGGCGTCGGGGCGCTGGTGTTCGTCGGCCTGGACGGCTGGACCGGGCTGGGCAGCTTCTCGCTGGCGCTGCCCGTCGTGCCGCCTGCGGTGCCGCCGACCCTGGCGACGCTGGGCTGGGCGGTGATTATGGGCGCCGTCGGCGCGCTGTTGGGATGGTTGATCCGCTGGGTCGGGCTCTCGCTTCGTCCGGTCGTGCACCTGAACCGGATATTGGTGACCTCTGGGCTCGGCCTGCTGATCGGTCTTGCCGCGATGGCCTACCAGCTGATCTCTGGGAACAGCTTCACGCAGGTCTTGTTCTCGGGGCAGGACGCCCTTCCGGATCTGGTCGAACACGCCACGGACTACTCGCTTTCGGCGCTCCTCCTGCTGATCTCTTGTAAGGCCTTTGCCTACGGGCTCTCGCTGAGCGCATTTCGTGGTGGGCCCGTGTTCCCTTCGATGTTCATCGGTGCGGCGCTCGGTATTGTCGCGAGCGGGTTGCCCGGAATGAATCTCGCGGCAGGACTCGGCATGGGCATGGGAGCCATGTGCGCAGCCATGCTGCGGCTGCCGTTGACGTCGACCCTGCTGGCCACGCTGCTGCTGGGAGTGGACGGTGTGGCGGTAACACCTCAGGTGGTGGTGGCTGTGGCGGTGGCCTTCGTGATCTCCAACGTGCTCCCGGTCCCGGGCCCGAAAGGGCCCGTGGCGCCTGACGCTGGCGGGAAGGTCCACCATCGGGCTGCTTCGAAGTCCGGCCATGCAAGTGAGATGTCGAGCGCGGGAGGTTCGACCGGACGGGACCGGTGGATCGCGTGGTTGTTCATCATTGGCTCGAGTCTGTTCGCCTTGGGGGCGGTTCCGTCATACGCCGAGGCCGTGGGATTGCGCTTGTGCGCGATCACCTTCTTCGTCGGTTCGCTGTTCTTCACCAGTGCGTCGTTCCTGCAGTACCGCGAAGCCGTTGACGCCCTCCCGTTCCTGGGGGCCAAGCGCCGCCACTCGTTTTGGGTGTGGGCGCCACGGAATCTCGGCTGGCTCGCCTGCGCGGTTCAACTTGCCGGCACGCTGTGGTTCAACTGGAGTACGGGAAACGCATTGCGGGTCAATCTCAGTGTGGCGCTGACCGAGCAGCGGGTGTGGCGACCCGATGCGCTGGGTTCAGTCGCCTTCCTCGTTGCCAGCGGTGTGGCGTTGCGGGATGCCGGTCGCGCCATTGCGGGCAGGCCCAGGCCCCGGGTGTGGAAGATCGGCGTGATCAACCTGGCCGGCTCTGTTGCGTTCGGCGTCTCGGCTCTGGCGGCCTTTGTCATACCGTCGAGCGGCGATGTCTGGAACGCCGACCTGGCCACTCTCGGCACCCTCGTAGGAGCCCTGTGCTTCCTCACCGGCGCGATTCTGATGCTGAGTCCAGAATCCGCCGCCGTCTCGGTTCCCGCGGACCGGGGAGCTCATCCGTAACCCCCTTTCAACAGTCTCTTGAGGAGAAGTGATGTCAATAAATTCCCAGCCGGCGGACGCCGACGTGGCAATGTTCGGCAACCGATTTGTCACCCAGGAGGTTCCGAGCCGCGAGTTCCCGGAGACCGGCATTCCTGCTGAGGACGCTTTGCGGCTGGTGTCGGAGGACCTGGCGCTGGAGGGTGATCCGGCCCGGAACCTGGCCACCTTCGTAACGACATGGATGGAGCCTCAGGCCCAGCAGATCATCGCAGCGAACCTGCACCGCAATTTCATCGACCACGCCGAATATCCCCGCACGGCCGAAATCGAGCAGCGCTGCATTCGGATGCTCGCTGACCTTTTCCACGCGCCCGGCGAGACGACGGGCGCCCGGACCCAGGGATCGTCCGAGGCGATCATGCTCGGCGGCCTGTCCCTGAAGTGGAACTGGCGCAAACGCCGCGAGGCCGCCGGCGCATCGACGTCGAGCCCTAACCTGGTGTTCGGCGGCGACGTGCATGTTGTGTGGGAGAAGTTCTGCCGCTACTTCGACGTCGAGCCGCGGATCGTGCCGCTGCAGCCGGGGAAGTACACGATCGGCCCGGAGGACGTGGAGGCCCATATCGATGAGAACACCATCGGCGTCGCAGCCGTGCTGGGCACGACGTTCACTGGGCACAAAGACGACATCGTCGGCATCAACGACCTGCTGGTCCGGATCAAGGGTGAGCGGGGCCTTGATGTGCCGCTGCACGTGGACGGGGCCAGTGGGGGTTTTGTCTGGCCCTTCCTGTACCCGGACTCCGAGTGGGACTTCCGGCTCGAGCAGGTCCGCTCGATCAATGTCTCCGGGCACAAGTTTGGACTGGTCTATCCCGGCATCGGCTGGCTGATCTTCCGGGAGAAGGCCGATCTGGCCAAGGACCTTGTTTTTGAGGAGAACTACCTCGGCAAGACCGACTCGACGTTCACCCTGAACTTCTCCACCGGCTCGTCGATGGTTCTCGCCCAGTACTACAACTTTGTGCGCTACGGCCGCGCCGGTTACACCTACATCATGCAGAACATGCAGACCAACGCCCGCGCCCTCGCCGAGAAGTTGGAGGCCATGGGCCGGTTCGAGATCATCGGCCCTGACGAGGAGCAGCTTCCCCTGGTTGCGTTCCGGCTCGCCGCCGACCCCGGGTACGACGAGTTCGACATTGCCTGGCAGCTCTCGGCCGAACGCGGCTGGATGGTGCCGGCCTACACCCTGCCGCCGAACGCCCAGAACGTGACGATCATGCGTGCGCTGGTCAAGGAAACGATGAGCCGCGAGCACGTCGACACGCTCGCCCGGGATATCGATGAGGCGTGCTCAACGCTGGCGAAGAAGGGCGGCGCGCACGAATCCGAACGAAAGAAGATTGTCACCGGACCCGGGCATTGACTGGGTGGCGCCAACAATGAGCGCGGTGGAGGAACGGTCGGTCATTTCTTCTCCCTGACTGCGGCCGCTGCCGTTTCGCGCTGGGTGGCGGCCCAGCTGGCGAGGACTTTCAGGGCGTCCTCGGAGGGTGTCCCGGGATCTGCCGTGTAGACGTTGATGCGCAGCCCCGGGTCCGCGGGCAGTTCCAGTGCCTCGAAGCTCAGGTCCAGGTCCCCCACGATCGGGTGGTGGAGCCGTTTGCGGCCGGTGCGGTGGTACTTCACGTCGTGCCTCGCCCACCGGGTGCGGAACTCCTCGCTGCGGGTCGAAAGCTCTCCGACCAGGTCCGTGAGGTCCCTGTCGTAGGGGTTTTTCCCGGCGGTGGACCTCAGGACCGCGACGATGTCGTCCGCGCTGCGTTCCCAATCGGCGAAGAACTCCCGCGCTTTCGGGTTCAGGAAGGTGAACCGTGCACTGTTCGGCGGAGTGACGTGCTCAGCCATCATGTCCAGGTAGAGGGCACGGCCGAGTTCGTTGGCGGCAAGGACATCCCCGCGGTCGTTGCGGACCCAGGCCGGTGCCGTCGTGATCGCATCAATGACGCGTTGCACGCTCGGCCGCACCGTCTGCGGGCTGCGCTTTCGCCGCACCCGGGGAGCGGCCGTGGCCGCGCGGGCCAGGTCAAAAAGGTGGGCCGTCTCGGCGTCGTCAAGCTTCAGTGCACGGCAGAGGGCTTCAAGGACGCTGTCCGAGGCGCCGGAGAGGTTTCCGCGCTCAAGGCGTATGTAGTAATCGATGCTCATCCCGGCGAGCATCGCGACTTCCTCGCGGCGCAGCCCGGTAACGCGGCGGTTTCCGCCGTAGACCGGGAGGCCGGCCTGTTCTGGCGTGATCCTGGCACGGCGGGAGGTCAGGAACTTCCGCACGTCGTCGCTGTGTGTCATGGCCTCCACGCTACCCGCGGCCTATGCGACGAGGGAGGCACTGGCATTACCCGGAACGTCCGTGACTCCCCGCCGTTGAGAAATCACGGTTCCATGGAAAACATGAATCCTGCACCCGCAACTGCTGCCCACCCGGCGGCGATCCTGGCGATCATCCTTGCCAGCTACTTCATGATCCTGCTGGACAACTCGGTCATCTTCACGGCCCTGCCGGGCCTGCAGGCCGATCTCCAGCTGGGCACCGGGGAGCTTGCCTGGGTCCAGGATGCGTACACGCTGGTCTTCGGCGGCCTGCTGCTTCTCGGCGCCCGGGGCGGCGATCGTCGCGCCCGCCGCTTCGACCTGTTCGGCGCGCTCAGCGCGACCCTGGGTGTCGGCGCCCTCGTGTTCGGCATCATCAACACCGCCGACGCGGGCTGGGCCTCCCCCGCCACGGGCACGGCCGTCACCGCCGGCATCGTGCTCCTCGTCGTGTTTGTGCTGATCAAACGCAGGGCCGCCCAGCCGATCATGCCGCTGCGGCTGTTCGCCAGCCGCCGCCGCGCCGGCGCCTATGTTGCACGGTTCCTGTATCTGGGCGCAATGATTGCATTCTTCTTCTTCACCACCCAGTTCCTGCAGGAGGTCCTCGGCTTCGACCCCCTGCAGGCCGGCATGGGATTCCTGCCCATGACTGCCGTCAACTTCGCCGTCGCAATGAGTATCCCGCGGCTCGTAAACCGGATGCCGGGTTCCATTCCCCTTGTGGCCGGCATCCTGATCACCCTTGCCGGGATGTTCTGGCTCAGCCGGGTCGGCGTCGACTCCTCCTACCTGACGGGCGTCGCTTTCCCGATGGTCCTTATCGGAGCCGGACAGGGCTTGGCTTTTGCGCCCCTTACGTCGTTTGGCATCGTTGGTGCGCCCGCGGCCGACGCCGGCGCGGCGTCGGCCCTGGTGAACACCTTCCACCAGGTCGGCACCTGCCTCGGGCTGGGCATCGCGGTCGCGGCCGCAGCCACCGTCCCGGCCGCCGGCTCTGCCGCAGCGCACCTGGCCGCGCAGGTCAGCGCTGCCCTCACCACGGGCAGTGTCCTCCTGCTCCTGGCCCTGGCTGTCACCGCGGCCCTCATCCTGCCCGCTGATCTGGCCGCCCGCCGGGTCCTGATACCGCTCGGGGCCGCACCCGCACCCCTGGCCGAGGCCGCCCGCTGACCTGTCTACATCCGAAAAGGGGGTACTCACGTGCCCTCCCACAATCCCGCACACCTGAATACCGTGAAAGGCATGCACATGGAACTTACTCTCAATAACGGCGTCAGGATGCCCGCCCTCGGACTGGGCGTCTTCCAAAGCGCGCCGGAGCAAACGACGGCGGCCGTCGAAGCGGCGCTGGCGGCCGGCTACCGGCACATCGACACTGCCGCGGCGTACGGCAACGAGCGGGAGGTCGGTGAGGGCATCCGCAATTCGGGCCTGGACCGTTCCGACGTGTTCATCGAGACCAAAGTCTGGGTCAGCGACTACGGGTACGACCAGACGCTGCACGCCTGGGAGAAGGCTGTTGGCAAGTTGGGCGTCGACTACCTGGACCTGTTCATCCTGCATCAGCCCGCCCCCGACCGCTTCGAGAGAACTGTCGGCGCGTACAAGGCCCTGGAGACCCTAATTGCTGACGGTCGCGTCCGGGCGATCGGTGTCAGCAACTTCATGCCGCACCACCTGGTGCAGTTGCTGGCGGCCACAGACGTCGTCCCGGCGGTGAACCAGATTGAGCTGCACCCGTACTTCGCCCAGCCGGCCGTCCAGGCAACGGACACCGAACACGGCATCCTTACCCAGGCGTGGTCACCGATTGGCGGCATCACTTTTTACCCCGGATGGGGCGAGAAGCGCAGGAACGTGATGGAAGACCCAACGATCGCCGGCATCGGACAAACACACGGAAAGAGCCCCGCCCAGGTCATGATCCGCTGGCACCTGCAGCAGGGCCGCTCAGCCATCCCGAAGTCGACCAACCCCGCACGCATCGCGGAGAACTTCGACGTCTTCGACTTCGAACTCGGCGCCGACGAACTCGCCGCCATCGATGCACTCGACACCGGCGTGCGCAACGGACCGGATCCCGACGAGGCCCGCGAAGAACGCTTCGCCATGGTCATCCCCGAAGCCTGAGACAGAGAGAAGCCACCACCATGAAATACCGTCCCCTTGGCCGCACAGGCGTCCAGGTCAGTCCCTTGTGCCTCGGCGCGATGATGTTCGGCCCCTGGGGCAACAATGACACCGCGGCCTCCATTCGAATCATCCACCGCGCCCTCGACGCGGGCATCAACTTCATCGACACCGCCGATGTCTACTCCGGCGGGGCATCCGAGGAAATCGTCGGACAGGCACTGGAAGGCCGGCGTGAGGACGTATTCCTCGCCACGAAGTTCTTCATGCCCATGAGCGAGGACGATCCCAACCAGCGGGGTGGATCCCGCCGCTGGATCATGCGGGCGGTGGAAGACTCCCTTCGCCGCTTGAAGACGGATTACATCGACCTCTACCAGGTGCACCGGCCCAGCCCGGATACCGACGTCGAGGAGACTCTCGGCGCCCTCAGCGACCTGGTCCGCCAAGGGAAGGTGCGGTACGTCGGCTCCTCGTCGTATTCCGGGTCGCAGATCGTGGAAGCCCAGTGGGCATCCCGGGAACGCAACCTCGAGCGGTTTGTCACCGAGCAGCCGCCGTACTCGATCCTGGTCCGCGGTATCGAGGAGGACATCCTTCCCACGGTGCAGCGCCACGGCATGGGCACCCTGACCTATAGCCCGCTCAGCGGCGGCTGGCTCTCCGGGCGCTGGCGCAAAAACGCAGCCTCCGCGCCCACTTCAACCGCGCGTCCGAACGCCCGGTTCGACATGACGAGCCCGGCCAACCAGCGCAAGCTCGACATCGTCGAAGACCTCGCCCGCCTCGCTGAACAAGCCGGGCTGACGCTCATCGAACTGGCCATCGCCTTCGTGATCAACCACCCCGGCGTCACGGCCGCCATCGTGGGACCGCGCACCATGGAACAGCTCGAGTCTTACCTGCCCGCCGCGGACATCACCTTGGCCAGCGACGTGCTGGACCGCATCGACCAGCTCGTCGCACCCGGCGTTACCGTCAACCCGGACGACAACAGCTACGGCGCCACCGAACTCACGCCCCTGGCGCGGCGACGGAAACAACTGTGACCAACGAGGCGGTTGAAGCCCTGCAGCAATTCGAACTTCCACTGAAAGAAGGAAAATCATGACTGACCAACCCCAACAGGTCGGCGGAGGCCGGAACATGTTCGGAGACTTCGCCCCAAAGCTCGCCGAGCTCACCGACGACGTCCTGTTCGCGGACGTCTGGAACCGCCCGGAGCTTCCGGCCCGTGACCGCAGCCTAATCACCGTCGCCGTACTCACCGCCGGCGGCAACACCGAGCAGCTCGGCTTCCACCTTGGCCGCGCCATGGAGAACGGCGTCACCCGGGAAGAACTCATCGAAGCCATCACCCATGTCACGCTCTACGCAGGCTGGCCCAAGGGCATGGCCGCCATGGGCGTCGCCAAGCGACTCTTCACCGAGAGCGAGTAAGGATCACCATGAACATCGAACCCACTGTCCCCACTGCGAAGAACCCGCCGGCCCGGTTCGCCGGCGACGTCTGGCTCGATCCGATCGCGCTCCCGCACGAGCCGGATCAGACGATGGTGGTCGCGACCGTCCGTTTCGCGCCCGGAGCCCGCACCGCCTGGCACTCCCACGAACACGGCCAGTACCTCCGCGTCACCCAGGGAGTCGGCCGGTTCGGAACCCGGGACGGCAAGATCGTCGAAGTCCACCCCGGCCAGACGATCTACACGCCGCCCGGCGAGGAGCACTGGCACGCGGCCGCCCCTGGCTGCTTCATGGAACATATCGCCATGCTCCAGAACGGCGAGGACCCAGCGACGACCACCACGTGGGGCGAGCACATCACCGACGACGAGTACAACGGAAGCTGACCAGCCCGCGAAACACTGGCAGGCGGCGAGGCGCCCTGGATGACCGCGGGCAACAGAAAAGGGCGCCCCGCTGAGCCGGAGCGCCCGAAAATCCGCCGTTGCCCGCCGTTTAGAGCTGGTAATCAGCTGCCGTGGTGATGTTCTCGTGCACGCACAGAACATTGTGCTCGGAGTCCATGAACCAGGCGCACTTCTCTGAATCCGTTGTACAAATATGGTTCTCGGTCTTGAGGTCCGGGCGATCGTAGTCCTGGAACATGACGCCCTTGGCTTCCATTTCCTGGACCGTGCGCTCGATCTCGCTGACTTCGAAGCTCAGGGTGGTGTGCTCTGAATGCTTTCCATCCTTGACTGGCATCAGCTGCAGCATTGGGCCGCCTTCTGAGCCGAACATTTCGCTTCCGTCATCTGCCACGCCACGGTGCGGGAGCCCCAAAGTGTCCGCGTAGAAATGCCGGGCACGCGCTGCATCATCAACTGGCAGGACTGTTGTGGCTTTATTGAGTACTAGGGTCATTTCGCCACCTCCTACGAGCAAGATTTTACGCCGGAGCGGGATGGAAAGAGCCTACAAATTGCGCCTCCGAACAAGCAACGCTCCCCCACTCGCGGCAGAACAACAGCGGACGCTCCCGCACTAGTGAGGGAGCGTCCGCGCTGGACCCGCAGGACGGGAGGGAGCGTCGGGTGAGGCTACTTCTCGACGAGGGTCAGGACGTCGTAAGTCGCGACGATTTCGTCGTTCTGGTTGGTCAGGACGGCGTCCCAGGCCACCTCGCCGTACTCGTCGGTCTCGCGCGGGGTGATCTTCTTGGCCGTCAGGGTCACGCGGATGGAATCGCCCGCGGCCACGGGGGTGATGAACCGCAGGTTCTCCAGGCCGTAGTTGGCCAGGACCGGACCCGGCGCGGGCTCCACGAACAGGCCGGCGGCCCAGCTGAGCAGGAGGTAGCCGTGCGCCACGATGCCCGGGAAGAAGGGGTTGGCCGCGGCGGCTTCCTGGTTGGTGTGGGCGTAGAAGGTGTCGCCGGTGGAGTTCGCGAACTTGGTGATTTCCTCCAGCGAGACCTCCCGCAGCTCCGAGCGGATGGCGTCGCCGATGTGCAGGGTGGCGAGGGATTTCCGGAACGGGTGCTGGCCCTCGGTCTCGAGCGTGAAGTTACGGTCCGCTCCGGTGTGCCAGACGCCGGTGACGGCGGTGAGCATGTTCGGCGAGCCCTGGATGGCGGTGCGCTGCATGTGGTGCATCACCGAGCGGATGCCGCCGAGCTCCTCGCCGCCGCCGGCGCGGCCGGGACCGCCGTGGACCAGGTGCGGGACCGGGGAGCCGTGGCCGGTGGAGCTGCGGGCGTCCTCGCGGTTGAGCATGAGCACGCGGCCGTGGTGGGCCGCGATGCCGGTGACCAGCTGCTGGGCCACGGCGGGATCGTTCGTGCAGACCGAGGCGACCAGCGAGCCACCGCCGCGGGCGGCGAGGCGGACGGCGTCGGCCAGGTCCGTGTAGCCGATCACCGAGGACACCGGGCCGAATGCCTCGAGCGAGTGGACCTCCTCGGCCTCCGGGTTGGCCCAGCTCAGCAGGACCGGGGACATGAAGGCGCCGCCGTCGACGACGCCGATGCTGCCGTCCGCGCTGGTGACCTTGGGCGCATCGAGCGTGCCGTAGGCAAGCTCCCCACCGGCGTCGAGCATGGACTGTACGGCGGCGCGCACGTCGGCAAGCTGCTCAAGGGAGGCCAGGGCGCCCATGGTGACGCCCTCGGCGCGGGGATCACCGAGCACGACGCGTTCGCGGATGCGGTCCCCCACGGCGGCGGTGACGTCGGCGACGAGTTCCTGCGGCACGATCGCGCGGCGGATCGAGGTGCATTTCTGGCCGGCCTTGGCGGTCATCTCGGTGACGAGGGACTTGATGAAGGCGTCGAATTCCGGTGTGCCCTTGACCGCATCCGGGCCCAGGATCGCGGCATTCAGGGAGTCGGTCTCGGACGTGAAGCGGACCCCGCCCTTGACCACATTGGGGTGCGACTTGAGCGTGTTGGCGGTCGACGCGGAGCCGGTGAAGGCCACGAGGTCGCGGTAGTCCAGGTGGTCCAGCAGCGTGCGGACCGAGCCGGAAATCAGCTGCAGCGAGCCGGCGGGCAGGATGCCGGATTCGTCGATCGCCTTGACGACGGCGGCGGCCACGTACCCGGTGGGGGTGGCGGGCTTGACGATGGTGGGGACTCCGGCGAGGAAGGCCGGGGCAAGCTTCTCCAGCATGCCCCAGACAGGGAAGTTGAAGGCGTTAATCTGCACGGCGACCCCGGGGATGCGGGTGTAGATGTGCTCACCGGCGAACGAGCCGTCGCGGGACAGCACCTCCATGGGGCCATCCACCACCACCTGGGAGTTGGGCAGCTCCCGGCGGCCCTTGGACCCGAAGGTGAACAGGACGCCGATGCCGCCGTCGATGTCGATCATGGAGTCGATCTTGGTGGCGCCGGTCTGCGCCGAGAGCGCGTAGAACTCCTCGCGGCGGCCATTGAGGTACTGCGCCAGTTCCTTGAGCTTGAGCGCGCGCTGGTGGAAGGTCAGCGTGCCAAGTTCCGCCTGGCCGGTGGTGCGGCCGTAATCCACGACGGCGGCGAGGTCGAGCCCCTCGGTGCTCACCTTCGCCAGGAGCTCGCCGGTGCTGGCGTCCAGAACCGGCGCCGCGCCGGCGGCGTCGTCGGGAGTCCACCAGGAACCCCGGATGAAACTGGGAACGATCTCGACAGTGTCTACTGCGGGTGCGGCTGTGGTGGTCATCGTTGACGGGTCCTTCCAACGGGGGAGCAAGATCAACACGGCCGGAACATTACTGACCGTCCGTTCGGTAATATGATCTACAGTACATGAATGAGGCCTGCCGCACACTAGCCGCGGCGGCACCGACCGTCCGGGACCCGGCCGGCCGGCAACAAAGGAGACGCTATGACGCCCGAGACCGGCAGCACCGAGTCGTGGAAGATCACCCTGGGGGAACTCGACGAGAAGATGGGTGTGAAGATCGTCGAGGAGTCCGTGGACCGCGTGGTCGCGACCATGCCGGTGGAGGGCAACCGGCAGTCGTTCGGGCTCCTGCACGGCGGCGCCTCACTGGCCGTGGGCGAGGCCGTGGGGTCCTGGGCCGCCGTCATCCACGCCAGCACCCTGGGCAAGACGGCGGTGGGCGTCGACGTCTCGGCCACGCACCACAAGTCGGCCCGCGAGGGACTGATCACGATCACGGCCACCCCTATCCATCTGGGCGGCACCCTGACCACCCACGAGGTGCTGATCACGAACGAGACCGGCCAGCGAATCTGCACGCTGCGGATCACCAACCTGCTGCTGGACCGCAAGGCCTGAGCACCCCCGCCCGTCGAGGTCGCGATTCGGTCCCCCGCCCGTCGAGGTCGCCGGAACGCTGCGGGTTCGCCGTATCTTTCCGGCGACCCTGCCACTTTCCGGCGAGCCGGGGCCTGAGCGGGTGAGCACCCGGGCCTGAGCACGCGCCTACACCGGCCCCCGCCCCCGATGTAGGGCCGATCGGCCCGGAAGGCACGGTGCCGCGGCTGTTAGCTTTGAAGTGCTGAGTCGCCCGGCACCGCCGGGTATCACCGGTCTCACCGGAAGGGATCCACCATGCTCTCAGACACCTCACTTCCCGTCATTCAGGCAACGCTGCCCGTAGTCGGCGAGCATATCGAGGAGATCGCCAAGCGCTTCTACAAACATATGTTCGAGGCGCAGCCGGATCTCCTGGACGGCCTCTTCAACCGGGGAAACCAGGCGGATGGCCGCCAGCAGCAGGCGCTCGCCGGATCCATCGCGGCATTCGCCGGCATGCTCGTGGAGAAACCGGACCAGGTGCCGGACCATCTGCTCTCCCGGGTGGCCCACAAACACGTCTCGCTGGGACTAAGCCCGGACCAGTACCAGATTGTCCACGACCACCTCATGTGGGCGATCGTGGATGTTCTGGGCGATGCCGTCACTCCCGAGGTCGCCGCCGCCTGGGATGAGGTCTACTGGCTGATGGCGAACCTGCTTATCAACAAGGAGCGCGGGCTGTACAACGCAGTGCACCTCTCCCCCGAGACCATTTGGCGGACGTGGCGGGTGGTGCAGCGGATCCAGGAGACCGCCGACGTCATCTCGTTCGTCGTCGAGCGGACCGACGAGCGGGACGTCAAGCCGTCCCTGCCCGGGCAGTACGTGACCCTCAAGATGACCATGCCCGACGGCGTACAGCAGCCCCGGCAATACAGCCTGACCAAGGCCGACGACGGGCAGCACCGGCAGTTCGCCGTCAAGAGGGTCCACGGGCTTCCGACTCCCGACGGCGAGATGTCCAGTCTGCTCCACAATGACGTGCAGGTAGGCGACGAGGTGGTGCTCTCAGCTCCGTTCGGCGACGTTGTGCTGGAGTACACGGACAGGCCCCTGGTCATGGCCAGCGCGGGAATCGGCATCACGCCCATGGCCGGGATGCTCTCGCACCTGGTGCAGTCCGGTTCACGACGCCAGGTGATGCTGCTGCATGCAGATGACAGCGAGGCATCCTTCCCGCTCCGTGCGCAGGTCAGGGAAGATCTCGCGAAACTCGCGGACGGGACCCTGAAGACGTGGTTCCTGACTCCCGCGGAGACAGCGGGGACCGGTGAGGCGGGCGGGACCGGCGAGGCGTCCGGGACCGGCGAGGCGTCCGGGACCGGCGAGGCGTCCGGGACCGGCGGGGCGTCCGGTTCCGTGTTCTCCGGTTTCATGGACGTCAGCGACGTCGAACTCCCGGACGACGCCGAGTACTACCTCTGCGGTCCCCTGCCGTTCCTGAAGTCGGTTCGGAGCGCCTTGATTGCCGGTGGCGTCCCCGCCAAGGATATTCAGTACGAGGTATTCGGCCCGGATCTCTGGCTGGCTGACTTCCAGTAACCCGCGGCTCGCTGATTTGTCCCGAATTTGTCCCGAACGCCCGGATTCGCCCAAAACTTGCGGGGTCGCCGTAGCCATACGGCGACCCCGCGGCCTTCCGGCGAGCCCGGGCTTGGAGCCCCGGCTAACGCACCGCCCGGCGCCGGCCGAACGCCACGAAGGCCGCGCCGAGCAGCAGGGCTCCGGCGCCGAGACCCGCCAAGGGCAGGAGCCCGCCGGCGCCCGTGCTCGCCAGCTGGCCTGAGGTGTCCGGCGTGTTGCCTGGTGCCGTGTTGCCGACAACGACGGAGTTGTCCGACGGCGGGGCGGGAGCCTGCGAGGGTTTGAGTGGTCCGGCGGGGTTGACCGGCTGTTGGGCGGCCGGCCGATGCGGTGTCGGCTTCCCGTCCACGACACCCGCGGAGACGGGCGCGGCGTCGACCGTGAATGCCACGGCGGCAGGAAGCGAAGCGACCCCGTCAACGGTTTGCGTCACTGTCAGCGTGTGGGCTCCGGTGGCCAGTCCCGCAGGGAACGGGACGCTCCACCGGGGGCCTCCGGCCAGGTTCTGCGGAATCCCTGGCCGAAGGGCCGCCCGCGCCCCGGCACTGCCGGAAGCTCCCGCACTGCCAGAACCGGCAAGTACTGAGCCGATGGCCGCTCCGTCCATCGTTACTCGCACGTCGGCCCCATCAATGGCGGTGCCGGAAATGTCGATGGGAAGGCGGTCCATACGGAGATGTTTGCCCTCACGGATGCTCGAGACCGCCGGCACCGGCGGAACGACGGTGTACGTGCTGGTCGCGAAGGGGCTGTCCGCCTCTCCGGGAGCCGTGAGCACTGCCTTGACCGAGACTTTCCCGAAGAGCGGCTGATCTGCCACCTTGATGCTCCAGCGACCGTCCAGACCGATGGTCCCCGAACCGGCGACATCGCCCGACAATATAACGGTGGCGCCGGGCATACCGGTGCCGGCGATGCTGTCCAGTGCAGGAAGCGGGGTACCTGTCGGGGTCGTCACTACGGGCGCCGGAAGTGGGGCTGGTGCGATGCTGGCCGTAAAGGATGCCGGTCCAGAACGGCTGAAGCCGTTCACGGTCTCCGCTAAGAAAGCCATCCGCCCACTCGGTAGCGGAGCTCGGAAAGCCCAGTTCCCGGCAGCATCCACCGGCACTTCGAGCCTTTGCGCCCCAACGGTGATGCGGACCTTGGACTTCGGAGCCACGACGGAGGCCGGACCGGGTCCAACGTGTCCCGTAATCAGCTCACCGGCTGTGACGGTTCCGTTTGGGGCCGCGAGCGTTGGCTTGGTCAGGAACAGCTGCAGCTGCACGCCGCCGGGCACCTTGCCTGCTGCGTCCTCGAGCGTAGTCGCGATGGCCCGCGTCTGTACGCCACCCTCGTTTTCCGCCCCAGTGTGCATGCCGACGGCGAAGTTCCCGCTGATCCAAGGGCCGCCGGAGTCTCCGGGGCGGGACTTGACGGTACTGGAGTCGAAACCGCTCAGCGCCCGGAGATCGTTGTCATAGTTCGGCGGCAGGGAGTTCGGTCCGGCGATGACCCACGTGCCCACCGAATCCACGGTCCCGCACGACCAGCCCAGGCTCCGGCCGGAGCGGCACACGGGCTGACCCTGGAACGGGGCCACGGTTCCCACGATCTTCACCGACGTCGGCCCCGGAGCGGCGGGGTTGTCCCACCGCGTGACGGCGGGCTGGAGGGCCAAGCTGCTCCGGATGCCCCGGAGCACGGCGATGTCCGTGCCAATGTTCGTGCCATCCGGCGCCACTGTGGAATTGCCCGGCCCGCCGAACTGGCTGAACCCGAATGTCCCCAGTGTTCCGGCGAACGCTCCTGAACCGGCCCCGCCTGCCGCCGGCGCCGCCGCGGGATCTTCAATCTGGGTCTCCTTCGCGGTACCGTCAGCGGCGCAGTGCCCGGCGGTCAGGACCAGTGGCTCACCCGCCGGGCTGAAGGCACTGAATCCTGCCGAACACACGGTGCGGCCGTCAATGATGTACCCTTGGCCGCCAAAGAGGTCCTCTTCCGTAGCGATCCGCGATCCTTGTTCAAGCGCCACATTGGAGTAGCGGGCCACGAAATCCGCAGCGGACATCTTGGGCTTCGTGCCGGGCGCTGTCGCCGCCTGCTCGTTCAAATCGGAGGCGGGAACGGCGTCGGACGCCGGAACGGCCTGCGCCGTGTTCTGGCCGCCGGTGCGGATGACAAAGTGGCCGTCTGTGTAGGTGACGGCCTGCAGCCCGGCGGCCCCGACCTCGCGGACATAGGCCTCGAACAGTTGCTGGGTGCTGGAGGCCAGCAGCTCCGCGGCTGACGGGACAGCGGCGGCGGCCGCGGGGGCCGCAAGCAGGAAGTCGGCCGGCCCGGACCCGTTCAGTTCGGCCACGCGGGCCCGGAGCTCGGCGCCGCTGCCTTCAACCGCGATCTTGCCGCCTGAGAGGCTGATCCCCACATAACCCGGGAGGGCCCGAAGGGAGGGTGCGGCGTCGGCGGCCCGGCGGGCAAGCGCACCGGCGGCGTCGAATTCGGCGAGGGTCATGCCAAGGTCCCGCCGCACGGCCTCGGCGAGGCCGGCATCACTGATCGGCGTCGCGGACGGCACCGGAGAAGAACCGGCCAAAGGCGCGTCAGCCGGCGGCACTGGGACCGCCGTCGAAACCGGCGTCGCCATCGCCGACGCAGCCGGCGCCGGGTCGGCAGGGACTGGGGCGGGGGCGTTGGCTTCGGCCATCGCCGGGACCGCGGTCAGCGCAAAGGCAGGCACGGTACCGGCAAGCGCAATCGCGAGGGCCGCGGCGGCCCGCACCATCGGCTGGAACTTCGGAGTCTTCACTGGCCTACCCTAACTGCGCCCACCCTATCTGCCGAGCTTTCCGAGGATGGCCGCGAGTTCCGGGGTGGTCACGCCGTGGCGGAAGAGGTAGTCCGCAGTGTTCAGGGACCGGACAAATTGCAACAGGCTCTGGCCCCGGGATTCCAGCAGGGGCACCAACACGTTCTCGGGGAGGAAGCGCTCGTGGGGATGCGGGACGGCGGCGTGCCGGAGGTGCCCGTTGATGCCCCGCATGGAGCGCTGGTAGCCGTTCACAATGGCTTCGTCGCTGTCACCGGCGAGGTCCTGGAGCATGGCGGCGATCATGCCGCTCCGGTCCCGCCCCGCGGAGCAATGGATGACCACACCGCCCTCCGCGGCGGCCACCGCCTTGAAGACCCGGGCCAGCAGGTGCGGGAACAGCCTGGCGTTGTCCGCATAACAGGCGGGGTCGTTGAGGTACGGCACGCAGAGCTCGCGGAATTCGCGGTTGTCCGGGTCTTCGGTGGGGGCCAGCACGACGTCGAAACCGGCCAGGGCCTCAGCCCGCACCGGCGGATCGGTCTCCCGACGCCGGATTTCGGCTTCGTTGCGGAGGTCGATGACGGTCCGGATGCCCCGGCGGTGCACCTGCCGCCAGCCGGCCTCGGTGAGCCACTCCCGCCGTCCCATGCGGAACACGTCCCCGGCCACGTGCCACGCGTTGACGGCCCCATCCCACTCCACGGTTCCGGGCACCGCCTGCCCCTTGGCTTGGCCCAGGGGCGCTGCAGGAATCATCATCCAGAAAGCTAAGCACACGCACCGACGCGATCCGCGGCAGGATTCACAAACGTTATACACAATGGGACCATTGGCATGGTGCGGGGTTAACGCTTCGCAGCACGTTTTTCACGGCACGGGCGCTGAACCCGGGGTGCCACTGAGGAGAACACCATGGGACGTCTGAAACTTCGACGCCGGCGGACGGCTCTGGCGGCCGGTCTCGCCGCCCTGGCCATGGCGGCCGGTGTGGCGGCGGTACCGGCGGAGGCGGCGAACAGGACACGGTACGTCGCGCTCGGAGACTCCTATGCCGCCGGGCTGGGGGCGGGGCCGTACCTGGATGATTGCTACCGCAGCGAGAACAGCTATTCCGAACTCGCCGCCCACACGAAGACCATCAAACTCGTCGCCAACGCGGCCTGCAGCGGCAAGACGACCCAGGACGTCGTCAACACCCAGCTCAGGCGGTTGACCAGGAGCACCGGGCTCGTCACCATCACCGCCGGCGGCAACAACCTCCGGTTTGCGGAAATCCTCGCCTCCTGCGGCGCCGCCATGGTCAATCCCGCTGCGGGTCCGCTGTGCGATGCCGCCAGTGCCTACGCCGAGGGCCAGATCTCCAGCCATCGACTGTCCGGCGACGTGACAGCGATGATCCAGCGTGTGAAGGTTGCCGCCCCCAACGCCAAGGTTGTAGTGACGGGCTACCCCTACCTCTACGATCCGGTCGCGCCCGGCCAGGCTGATCCGATGTCCCGGTTCATCTACAAGGCCACGGTCCTGGCGGACGGCCTGAACGGCTCCATCGCCGCCGCCGCCCGGGCTACCGGAGCGGAGTACGTCGACGTCCGGGCCGCTTTCGCCGGTCACGGCGTGAACTCTGCGGTCCCGTGGATCAATTTCAGCCGTACGGCCCTCGCCAGTCCCGAAAACTTCCACCCGAACGCCCGGGGCTACGAGGCGTACTTCGCATCGCTTAACGGGGCCAAGGCCTACTCGGCACGCTAGCGCCGCTTGGCCAGCCGGGATTCGAGGGAGTTCCGGACCATCGGCCACTCATGTTCCAGGATGGAATACACAACGGTGTCCCGCAGCGCCCCGTCGGCGCTGCGCGTGTGGCTGCGGAGCACGCCGTCCTGTTTGGCCCCCAGCCGCGTGATCGCCTCGCGGGACTGGTGGTTGAGCCAGTGCGTCCGGAACTCGACGGCGGGGCAGCCCAGCGTCTCGAAGGCGTGCCGCAGCAGCAGCAACTTGGAGTCCGGGTTGCTGCCGCTGCCATGCGCGGACGCCGCGTTCCAGGTGGAGCCGATCTCCACCCGCGGCGTGGCGGCGTCGATGTTCATGTAGGTGGTCATGCCGATCACCCGGCCCGGTCCGCCCGTGGCGGGGTCGAGCAGCCGCGTGGTGAAGGGCAGCATGGCGCCGCTGTCCTGCAGGGCCAGGCGACGCTCAATCTCGGCGGCCATGTGCTGCGGGGCGGGCACGCTGGTGTACCAGAGGTGCCACAGCTCGCCGTCGCGTGCCGCCTCGACAAGGCCTTCATGGTGGTCCGGGCTCAGCGGCTCAAGGACGACGTACTTGCCGGTCAGGGTGATGGGCGCGATCGCGGGGCGGTCCAGGGAAGTCACCGCACCAACCTAGGGGCAGGCACGAATGCCCGTCACTTGGTCCAGTCGAAGAAGCCCTTGCCGGACTTGCGGCCCAGTTCGCCGCGGGCGACCTTGTCGCGGAGGATCTGCGGCGGAGCGAAACGGTCACCCAGCGTGGACTGCAGGTACTCCGCGATGCCAAGGCGCACGTCCAGGCCCACTATGTCGGTGGTCCGCAGCGGTCCCGTGGGGTGCTTGTAACCCAGCACCATGGCGTTGTCGATGTCTTCGGCGGTGGCCACGCCCTCTTCCACCATGCGCATCGCTTCGAGGGCGATCGCGACGCCCAGCCTGGAGGAGGCGAAGCCGGGCGCGTCGTTGACCACGACGGCGGTCTTGCCGAGCGCTTCGACCCACCCGCGGGCGGCCCGGGCCAGGGCGTCGGAAGTCTGCTCGCCGAGGACCACCTCGATGAGCGTCGACGCCGGCACCGGGTTGAAGAAGTGCAGGCCCAGGAAGTTCTGCGGCCGCTTCAGTTCGCGGGCCAGACCGTTGACGGAGAGCGAGGACGTGTTGGAGGCGAGGTAGGCGCCGTCGGCGAGCCGTTCCTCGATGCCGCGCAGCGCGGTGATCTTCAGGTCCCAGTCCTCCGGAACGGCCTCGACCACCAGCTGCCGGCCGGCGAAGTCGTCGTAGTCCACGGTGACCGCGAGCCGGGAAACGATCTCGTCCAGGTTGCCGTCTACGGCGCCGCGCTCAATGCTCTTGGCGGCGGCGGACTCGACCCGCTCCCGGGCGGCCTCGGCCGACGCCTCGTCGCGCTCGACGACCACGACGTTGGCTCCGTTGATCAGGAAGGCGTGGGCGATGCCTGCGCCCATGCGGCCGCCGCCGAGAACTCCCACGGAGTGGGGAAGGTTGCTGTTGGGAAGGTTGGCGGGGAGTACGGAGTTGCCCATGTCTATTTCTGCTTCCCTGGTTCTTTGGCTGACTTCTTTTCTGATTTCTTCGCTGATTTCCTATCCAGGAATGTCTGCATACGGTCGAACTTGGCCTGGGATTCGAAGAGGATCCCCTGTGCCAGCTGGTCAATGAGGGGATGCGCCTCGGCCGGGGCATGGAACACGGATTTGGTGATCCGGACGGCGAGCGGATCCTGCGTGGCAATCCGGTCGGCGACGCTGTGGGCCGCGGCCATCAGATCGGACGGTTCATGGATTTCGGTGATGAGATTGACCGCGAGGGCACGTTCTGCGCGCAGCACGGAACCGGCGAGCAGCATTTCCTTGGCGACGGGCTCCCCCACGAGTTCCTTGAGGCGCCAGCTGGCGCCGGCGGCGGCCAGGATGCCGAGTCCGGTTTCGGGATTGCCGATCCGGACGGACGGGGTGCCGATCCGGAAGTCGGCGGCGTACGCCAGTTCGGCGCCGCCGCCCAGGCAGAAGCCGTCCAGTGCCGCGATGACGGGCATCGGCAGCTTGGCGATCCGGACGAAAATGGTGGAATTGATGCCCTGCAGGGCATCGTCGCGGCGGCGTTCGCGCAGCTGGCCGATGTCGGCGCCTGAGGCGAACACCCCGTCAGTGCCGGCGATGATGAGGACTTTGGGATGCCGCTCGAGATGGGCGCAGACAGTGTGGAGTTCATCGACCATCTGCTGGTCGATCGCGTTGCGGACCTCGGGGCGGTTGAGCACCACCACCACGCGGTCCTCGCGTTCTTCGACCAGGAGCGTGCCGAAGCCCGCCGGGTCGAGGGCCGGGGCCGCCACTAGACGCGCTCCAGCAGCATGGCCGTGCCCTGGCCKACGCCGATGCACATGGTGGCGAGGCCGATCTTGGCGTTTTCGCGTTCCATCCGGCCCAGCAGTGTGATGGCGATCCGGGAACCGGAGGACCCCAGCGGGTGGCCCAGGGAGATCGCGCCGCCGTCGCGGTTCACGATCTCCGGGTCGAGGCCGAGCCGGCGCATGCTGGCCAGGGACTGGGTCGCGAACGCCTCGTTGAGCTCGACGGCGCCGAGGTCATCGACGCTGAGCCCGGAACGGGCGAGCACCTTCTGGGTGGCCGGAACCGGACCGATGCCCATGATTTCGGGCTCGCAGCCGGCTGAGGCGCCGTCGATGATGCGGGCGCGGGCCGTGAGGCCAAGCTTCTGGATCGCGGCCTCGGAGGCAACGATGATGGCGGAGGCGCCGTCGTTGAGGGTGGAGGAGTTGCCGGCGGTGACGATCGAGCCGCCCTTGACTACCGGCCGGAGCCCGGCGAGGACGTCCATGGTGGTGCCGGCGCGGGGGCCCTCATCGGTGTCCACCACGGTCTCGCCCTTGCGGGTCTTGACGGTCACGGGGACGATTTCCTCGGCGAAGCGGCCGGCGGCGATGGCGGCCAGGGCGCGTTCGTGGGAGCGGACGGCGAAGGCGTCGGCGTCCTCCCGCGAGATGCCGTCAACCCGCCCCACTTCTTCTGCCGTCTCCGGCATGGAGTAGGTCATTTTGCCGTCCCGGGACAGCTCCCCCTTGGTGAACTGGGGGTTGACGAAACGCCAGCCGATGGAGGTGTCGAAGATTTCGCCCGGTTTGGCGAAGGCGGTCCGGGGTTTTTCCTGGACCCATGGGGCGCGGCTCATGGATTCGACGCCGCCGGCGATCACGATGTCCGCGGCGCCGGACTTGATCATGTGACTGGCCATGATGATGGCGCTGAGCCCGGAGGCGCAGAGCCGGTTCACGGTGATGCCGGAGATGTGGAGGGGCAGCCCGGCAAGGAGGGTGGCCATGCGGGCCACGTTGCGGTTCTCTTCGCCGGCGCCGTTGGCGTTGCCGAGGATGACCTCGTCGATGGTGTCCGGATCGATGCCGGCGCGGGCCACAGCCTCGCGGACTACCAGTGCGGCCAGGTCATCGGGGCGGACTGCGGAGAGGGCGCCGCCGTAGCGGCCCACGGGAGTGCGGGCGCCGCCAACAAGAAAAGCCTCGACCATGAGAACATCCTTCACCAAGAAAGCGGGGCCGGCACCAGAGTAAATTACCGACCGTTCGTTCTATAAAGATTACACGGCGGAACAAGGGGGTCAACCGGATGCCGCCGGATTACGCGACGACGACGCCCAGATGAGCCGCGAGCAATGGCGCGAGCAGGGTGAGCTGGTAATCGTCGACGACGAGGCCGGACAGACTGCCCAGACCGCTGATGGTGCGGAAGCCGGTGCCCCGGAGGTCGAAGTCCTTGAGCTGGGCTCCGGTGAAATCGAGGGTGCCGATCGTGCAGTTCTTCAAGGCGACCCGCGTGGCGGTGCAGGAGCCCAGATCCAGCTCGTTAATGATGCAGTCGCTGATCTGCACGTCCGTGAGCTTGGATCCGCGCAGGTTCACGTAGTCGAGTTTGCCGCCGTCGATCCGCACGGACTGCCATCCGCTTTCATAGAGCTCCGCCGATCCCCAGCGGGGGTTGCCGATCTCGACATCCCGCAGGCTGGTCCGGGCCGCCATCAGCACCGGAGCGTACGTCTCGGCCAGGATGCAGTCACGGAAAGTCGCGCCCCGCAGCTGCGTCTCATTGAAGGACACCCCGGTGAATTCGCACTCGGCAAAGTCCGTACCGCCAAGGTCCAGACCGTCTGCCGACGCGCGGCTGTAGCGGACGCCGTCGTACCGAACACCCCGCCGGAACTCCGGGGCAGGGTCGTCCCGCAGATCCCCGGGCCGGACCGGCGCGAGCCGGGGGGCGGTGACCTTGGGAGTTTTCTCCGCCGCGGTGCGCCGGACCATCACTGGCACTCGGCCTTGGCCGCGATGTCCGCCAGGTCTTTTGCAAGCGCCTTGCGGGTGATGCGCATCCCGAGCGGACCGAACACGGTGAGCATGATCCTGCTGAACCGGGTCGGCTTGATGACTTCGGCGCCAAAGGTCAGCGTGAGGTCGGTTCCGCCGCCGCGCTCCGCGAGCGCGAACCTGGTGGTGTAGTCGGCGCCGCCCTGGAGGGCCTTCACGGTGGTGCTGCCGCCCCGGCCGTTCGACGGCGCCTCGGACTGGGAAACCCACATCTCCACCGTTTCCGCGCGCCCCATCATGGTTCGGGTTTCCTTCCAGCGGGTGCCCACGGCATAGGGTCCGTCGGTGAGCATCTGGATCGATTCGACGCCGGACAGGGTCGCGGCAGATCCGGGAATGTCCGACACCACCGCCCAGACCGCGTCCGCCGGAGCCTTGATGTGCTGCGTGAGAGTGGTCTTGTGGTCCATGACCTCGAGCCTAGCCCGCGGGCCGGGGGGATTTCATCCTTTCGCGAACCGCCCCGCCGCTGCCGCGGACGACGCTCCGGACAATTACCCCGCGAGACCCCTTGAATTAGTAAGCATGCTTTGTGTTAGGCTGATCGGACAGTATTTTCAACCGGAACGAAAGGTGGCCTACACCATGGGTGTCGGAGACAAGATTCAGAACGAAGCAGAGCACCTCGGCGGCAAGGCCAAGGAAACTGCCGGAAACGCCACTGGCAACGACCAGCTGCGCGCCGAGGGCCAGAAGGACCAGGTTGTAGCCGACGCGAAGAAGGTCGGCGAAAACGTCAAGGACGCCTTCAAGAAGGACTAGTCCTTAGAACGTTGGCGGCGCCGGATCTTCCTTTGGGGGATTTCCGGCGCCGCTTTTTTGTGCCCGTGCAAGAATGGCCCCACAGCCGACGGAGGGGTCAGCATGGTACGGACACACGCAGGACGCGGCAAGCCCGCCACCCGCGATCTCAGCAATACTGACCTCGGCAGGTCCGGCGTCGCCGCCGGCGGTTCGCCGGCGCTGCGCGGCTACCTGGCGACGCCGCAGGGCGAAGGGCCGTTCCCCGCGGTCCTGATGGTCCATGAGGCGTTTGGCCTGGACGACATCACCGTCCGCCACGCCGACCGGATGGCGGCGGCCGGCTACCTGACACTGGCCGTAGACCTGTACAGCGACGGCGGGGCGCGCCGCTGCCTCGTCGCCACCATGCGCGCGCTGTCCGCGGGCGAGGGCCGGGCCTTCACCGATCTGGCCGCCGCCCGGGACTGGCTGCGAGAAACCGGCCGGACCACCGGCAAGATCGGTGTCATCGGCTTCTGCATGGGCGGCGGCTTCGCCCTGCTGCTGGCCAATGACGGCTTCGACGCCGCCGCCGTCAACTACGGACGGCGCCCGAAAGACCCCGGGGAGGCCCTCGCCGGCGCCTGCCCGATCGTGGCCAACTTCGGCGGCCGGGACCGCACCCTGCCCGGCGAAGCGGCGAAACTCGCGGCCGTGCTCGACGGGCTGGGCGTGGAGAACGACGTGAAGGAGTTCCCGCACGCCGGGCACGCCTTCCTCAACGACGTGGAGACCGGGCCGAAGGTGCTGCGGCCGCTCATGCGGGTCATGGGCATCGGCCCGGATCCGGAATCGGCCCCGGAAGCCTGGCAGCGGATCGAGGACCACTTCGCCAAGCATCTGAACCCCAGCTGAGTCGCAGCAGGGGCTTTTGGTCCTCAAACGGCCCTGCCGCGACTTACTTGGGTGAGCGGGCGCCTGGCGTGAAACCATACGGAGCATGGCCCAGAAGATTGCGTACCAGGGTGAACCGGGCGCCAACTCCAATATTGCGTGCATGCAGATGTTCCCCGACCTCGAGAGCGTTCCCTGCGCGAGTTTCGAAGACGCCTTTGAACTGGTGGCCGTCGGCACCGCCGACCTGGCCATGATCCCGATCGAAAACTCCATTGCCGGCAGGGTGGCCGATATCCATGTGCTGCTGCCCCAGTCCGGGCTGCAGATCGTCGGCGAGTATTTTCTGCCCATCCACTTCGACCTGCTGGGCATCCCGGGCAGCACCATCGAGGCAGCCACCGAGGTCCACAGCCACCTCCACGCGTTAGGGCAGTGCCGGCGGCTGATCCGCTCCGCCAGCCTGCGCCCCGTGATCGCCGGCGATACCGCCGGGTCCGCCCGCGAAGTGCGCGACTGGAACGATCCCACAAAACTGTCGCTCGCTCCTCCACTCGCGGCCCAACTCTATGGCCTGGAAGTGCTCGCCTCCGCCGTCGAGGATGACCCTTCCAACACCACGCGGTTCGTGGTTCTGGCACGGGAAAAGCCGCTGCCGGCCCGGGACATCCTGTCCGGACCGGCAGTCACCAGCTTTGTATTCCGTGTCCGGAATGTCCCCTCAGCCCTCTACAAGGCGCTGGGAGGATTCGCCACGAACGGGGTAAACATGACGCGGCTGGAAAGCTACATGGTAGGCAATGAATTTGCGGCCACAATGTTCATGGCCGACGTCGAGGGGCACCCCGAGGATTTGCCGCTCAGCCTGGCGCTGGAGGAACTGGAGTTCTTCACCACGGAGGTTCGCATCCTTGGCGTCTACCCCGCCGCGGAATACAGGTCAAGGCAGGCAGCCGGCCTCTGACCGCCAGCCTGGACAAACCTTGCGAAGAAGGCCACCCCACGCGGTCACACCGCCGCGGCGCGCCCTGCCCCCAGCAGGGGTGCGAAGAACGCGGCAAGCTCCGCCGTCGCAGTCAGCGGCAGGACGTTGGCCACGTACTGGTCCGGGCGCACCACCACGACGACGCCGCCGCGGTCGATGCCGCGCAACTCAAAGATGTCCGCCGCCGGGTCGGTGCCGTAGACCTTTTCGAGGTAGGGGAGCTGGAACGGCCCCACCTCCGGTTTGAACACCGCGGGGACGTTGCCGATGTCGATGCCCGTGTGATCCTGCTGGTAGATCACCTTCACGTCGAACCAGGCATCACGGTCGGACCCCGCGGGGGTGGCGGCGAGCGGCGAGTCCGGCGCGGTGGCCAGCCACGCGGCGAGGTCCGCGGCGGGCGACGGAGCCCCCGCCTGTTGTCCTGGCGCCGCCTGGTCCGCGAAGACGTAGATGCGCCAGCGGCCGTCCGCCGTGGCCTGGTGGCCGAGCTGGACCGGGTTGGTGTCGCAGACCCGCACAACCGGCGCGGACTTGAAGCGCTTGCCGACGGGAAAGCCGGTGGCCAGCTGCTGGTGCGTCGCCTCGGCGACGACCATCGACGGCGAGTACTCGGTCATGAAGCCGGCAGGGAACTCGGCGGTGCGCACGTAGAAGTCCTCGAGCTCGGAGGGGTTTTCAAACTCCTCGGGCTTCTTCGCCATGAGCGTCGACCACACCTTGTCGAAGTCGATCAGATTCTTCGCGACCACCTGCCGCTCGGCCGAGTACGTGGACAGCAGGCTCTCCGGGCTGCGTCCCTCCAGCACGTGGCCGAGCTTCCAGCCGATGTTGAAGCCGTCCTGCATGGAGACGTTCATGCCCTGGCCGGCCTTGGCGCTGTGCGTGTGGCACGCGTCGCCGGTGATGAACACCCGCGGCGTGCGGGTGCCCAACTCCTCCGGGAGGACGTCGTCGAACCTGTCGGTAAGGCGGTGGCCCACCTCGTACACGCTGTGCCAGGCCACGTTGCGCACGTCGAGCGTGTAGGGGTGGATGATCGCATTGGCCTTGGCGATGATCTGCTCGATGGTGGTCTTGCGGACCGCACCGCGGTCGTCCGCGGCGACCTCGCCGAGATCGACATACATGCGGAAGAGATGCCCGCCCTCGCGCGGGATCAGCAGGATGCTGCCGCCGTCGTGGGACTGGATGGCGCATTTGAGCCGGATGTCGGGGAAGTCCGTGGCGGCGAGCACGTCCATGACGCCCCACGCGTGGTTGGCCTGGTCGCCCGCCATGGTGCAGCCGATCGAGTCGCGCACCTTGCTGCGGGCGCCGTCCGCGCCCACCACGTACTTGGCCCGCACGACGCGCTCCCGGCCCTCGTCAGGACCGGCGGTGTGCGCCAGCGTCACGGCGACCGGGTACTCGCCCTCGCCGGTGACCTCCAGGCCGCGGAACTCCAGCCCGTAGTCGGGGCTCATGCGGCTCGGGGACATGGCCATGAACTCGGCGAAGTAGTCGAGCACGCGGGCCTGGTTGACGATGAGATGCGGGAACTCGCTGATCCCGCCCGGGTCATCGAGGGTGCGGGCGCTGCGGACGATGTTCGAGGGGTCCGCGGGATCCGGCTTCCAGAACGCCATCTCCGTGATGCGGTACGCCTCGGCGATGATCCGCTCGGCGAAACCGAAGGCCTGGAAGGTCTCGACGCTGCGGGCCTGGATGCCGTCGGCCTGGCCGATCGCGAGCCGGCCCGGCCGGCGTTCCACGATCCGGGTGGTGATGCCCGGGAACTGGGACAGCTGGGCCGCGGCGAGCATGCCGGCGGGGCCGGAGCCCACGATCAGCACATCAACCTCGTCGGGAAGCTGCGTGGGCCGGTCGATGCCGGCGCCGGCGGCCGGCTGGACCCGCGGGTCACCGGATACGTAGCCGTGGTGGTGGAAATGCACGGGCTTTCCTCACTTCGTTGTGCGGCGGCCTGTCGCCGACCTAGCGTGTTCGATATTAGAACGTGACGTTCGATAATAGAATTTCGGTCCCTGATTCAAAACTGTACGTCAGATATGACGCAGGTTACAAGTGCGCCAGATGGTCCGGGCAAATGCCCCGCAAACATCCCCGCGCAAGGGGTTGACGCTCCCCGATTCCCGGGTCATAGTGTTTCGTATACGATTTCGTACTCGATGAGGAGTAACACTTGGAACAGGTCACCGACCACATCCTGGCCGCGGCCCGCAAGGTCATCGCGGTGCATATCAACTACCCCAGCCGGGCAGCCCAGCGCGGCCGCACACCCGGGCAGCCCTCCTACTTCCTGAAGCCGTCGTCGTCGCTGGCCCTCGGTTCGGCAGCAGCGCCTTCAACCGTGGAGCGCCCGGCCGGCTGCGAACTCCTCGGCTACGAAGGCGAGATCGCCCTGATCATCGGCAAGACCGCCCGCCGCGTGGGCCTCGAGGATGCGTGGAGCCATGTCGAGTGGGTCACCGCCAGCAACGACCTCGGCGTCTACGACCTCCGCTACGCGGACAAGGGCTCCAACCTCCGCTCCAAGGGCGGCGACGGCTTCACGCCCGTGGGCCCGGGCCTGATCGCGGCAGACGCCGTCGATCCCGCCAAACTGCGGATCCGCACGTGGCACAACGGTGAACTGGTCCAGGACGACACCACCGGGGACCTGCTGTTCCCGTTCGCCCGGCTCGTGGCCGACCTGTCCCAGCTGCTCACCCTCGAAGAGGGCGACATCATCCTCACCGGCACCCCCGCCGGGGCGTCGGTGGCCACGCCGGGCGACGTCGTCGAGGTGGAAGTAGACAATGCCGGCGGCGGGCTCACCGGTGCTGCATTGACCACGGGCCGGCTGGTCACCCGGGTGGCGGAAGGCACGACGCCGTTCGCGGACTTCGGCGCCCGGCCCAAGACCGACGATCTCCAGCGGGAGGAAGCGTACGGTTCCCGTGAAGCGGCCGGCCTCGCCGCCGCCCAGCCGTCAGGGACGCCGGGCCTGTCCCCGGAGCTGAAGGCCAAACTGGAGTCCGTCTGCACCGCCACCCTGTCCTCCCAGCTGCGCAAACGCGGCCTGAACAACGTCAGCATCGACGGCCTGACCTCCACCCGCCCGGACAAGCGGATCGTGGGCCTGGCCCGGACCCTGCGCTACGTGCCCAACCGCGAGGACCTGTTCAAGACCCACGGTGGCGGCTTCAACGCCCAGAAGAAGGCCATCGATTCCGTCAACGAGGGCGAGATCCTGGTGATGGAGGCCCGCGGCGAAAAGGGCACCGGCACGATCGGGGACATCCTGGCCCTGCGCGCCCAGGTCCGCGGCGCCGCCGCCATCATCACCGACGGCGGCGTCCGCGACTTCACCGCCGTGGCCGCCATGGACATGCCGACCTACTATGCCAACCCGCACCCGGCCGTCCTGGGCCGCCGGCATATCCCCTGGGACACGGACATCACCATCGCCTGCGGCGGCACCACGGTGCAGCCCGGGGACATCATCGCCGCTGACGCCGACGGGATCCTGGTGATCCCGCCGGCCCTCGCCGACGAGCTCGCGGACGACTCCATCGCGCAGGAACGCGAGGAAACCTTCATCGCCGAGATGGTGCAGCAGGGCCACAGCGTGGACGGCCTCTACCCGCTCAACGCCGTCTGGCGGACCCGGTACCAGGAATGGGAAGCAGGCAAGGCCAATGACTGAGACAGCCAGGGCCGCAGCCACGCCAGCCGCGACCTCCGGCAGCAAATCCGAGCAGGCCTATGCGGCCGTCAAGTCCCGGATCGTGGACGGGACCTACTCCCCCGGTTACCGGCTGGTGCTGGCCAAGATCGCCGAGGACCTGGGCGTCAGCGTGGTCCCGGTCCGCGAAGCGATCCGCCGGCTCGAGGCCGAGGGCCTGGTCAAGTTCGAGCGGAATGTCGGCGCCACCGTGTCCGGGATCGACCCCACCGAATACCTCTACACGATGCAGACCCTCAGCATCGTCGAGGGCGCCGCAACGGCACTCTCGGCCCCGCTGATCGGTGCGGCGGACGTGGCCCGCGCCCGGGCCGTCAACGCCGAGATGCGCGAGTGCCTGCAGCACTTCGACCCCGTCCGGTTCACCCGGCTGAACCAGGACTTCCACTCCGTCCTGTTCGAGCACTGCCCCAACCCGCACATCCTGGACCTCGTCCACCGGGGCTGGAACCGGCTCGCGTCGCTGCGCTCCTCCACGTTCCGCTTCGTCCCGGGCCGGGCCCACGAGTCGGTGGACGAGCACGAGGCCCTGCTGCAGCTCATCGAGACCGGCGCCAGCCCGGATGACATCGAAAAAGCCGCCCGCCGCCACCGCAGCGCCACCCTGGACGCGTACCTCGCCCAAACCAACGCGGGGTCACTTAGCGCCCATTGAGGCGCCCGGCAAGGGCCGCAAGTGACCCCGCGTTGCACTATCAGTAAGGAAAAACAATGACGTTTACTGCCGCAGAAACCACCACCCACTACGTTCCGCAGGACCTTCCCAGCCACATCCAGCACTACATCAACGGTGAATTCGTTGATTCGGTGGGCGGGGCAACCTTCGATGTCCTGGACCCGGTGTCCAACACCAACTACGCCACCGCCGCCGCCGGCCAGAAGGAAGACATCGACCTCGCCGTCGCCGCGGCCCGCGAGGCCTTCACCAACGGCCCGTGGCCGAAGATGAAGCCGCGCGAGCGGGCCCGCGTCCTGAACAGGATCGCCGACGCCGTCGAGGCCCAGGAGGCCCGGCTGGCCGAGCTCGAAACCTTCGACACCGGCCTGCCCATCACCCAGGCCAAGGGCCAGGCGCTGCGCGCGGCCGAGAACTTCCGCTTCTTCGCAGACCTGATCGTGGCCCAGTTCGACGACGCCATGAAGGTCCCCGGCGCCCAGATCAACTACGTCAACCGCAAGCCGATCGGCGTCGCCGGGCTCATCACGCCGTGGAACACCCCGTTCATGCTCGAGTCCTGGAAGCTCGCCCCGGCGCTGGCCACCGGTAACACCGTGGTGCTCAAGCCGGCCGAGTTCACCCCGCTCTCGGCCTCGCTCTGGGCGACGATCTTCAAGGACGCCGGCCTTCCCGACGGCGTGTTCAACCTCGTCAACGGCCTCGGCGAGGAAGCCGGCGACGCCCTCGTGAAGCACCCGGACGTGCCGCTGATCTCCTTCACCGGCGAAACCACCACCGGCCAGACGATCTTCCGCAACGCCGCGGCCAACCTCAAGGGCCTCTCCATGGAGCTCGGCGGCAAGTCACCGTGCGTCGTGTTCGCCGACGCCGACCTCGACGCCGCGATCGACTCCGCCCTGTTCGGCGTCTTCTCCCTCAACGGCGAACGCTGCACCGCCGGCTCCCGGATCCTGGTGGAGCGCGCCGTGTACGAGGAATTCTGCGACAAGTACGCCGCCCGGGCAAAAAACATCGTGGTCGGGGACCCGCACGACCCCAAGACCGAGGTCGGCGCCCTGGTCCACCCTGAGCACTACGCCAAGGTGGCCTCCTACGTGGAAATCGGCAAGACCGAAGGCCGTCTCCTGGCCGGCGGCGGCCGCCCCGACCACCTGCCCGAAGGCAACTACATCGCCCCCACCGTGTTCGCCGACGTCGCCCCGGACGCGCGGATCTTCCAGGAGGAAATCTTCGGCCCCGTCGTCGCCATCACCCCCTTCGACTCGGACGAGGAAGCCCTCGCCCTGGCGAACAACACCAGGTACGGGCTCGCGGCGTACATCTGGACCCAGAACCTCACCCGCGCGCACAACTTCTCGCAAAACGTCGAGGCCGGCATGGTCTGGCTCAACAGCCACAACGTCCGCGACCTCCGCACCCCGTTCGGCGGCGTCAAAGCCTCCGGCCTGGGCCACGAAGGCGGCTACCGCTCCATCGACTTCTACACCGACCAGCAGGCCGTCCACATCACCCTCGGCACCGTTCACACGCCCAAATTCGGCGCCTAAGTTTCCCGCCGGCGCCACCCAGACCCCTTTCAAAGAAGAGAGAGCACCATGACCAACTTCGTCCCCACCCCTACTGTCCCGGCCCCGGACATCGTCCGCTGCGCCTACCTGGAACTCGTGGTCACGGACCTCGCCAAGTCCCGCCAGTTCTATGTGGACCTGCTGGGCCTGCACGTCACCGAGGAAGACGAAAACGCCATCTACCTGCGGTCCCTGGAAGAGTTCATCCACCACAACCTGGTGCTGCGCAAGGGGCCCGTCGCCGCCGCGGCCGCCTTCGCCTACCGGGTGAAGTCGCCGGCAGAGGTGGACGCGGCCGAGGCCTATTACAAGGAACTGGGCTGCCGCACCGAGCGCCGCAAGGAAGGCTTCACCAAGGGCATCGGCGACGCCGTCCGCGTCGAGGATCCGCTGGGCTTCCCCTACGAATTCTTCTACGAGACCGAACACGTCGAGCGTCTCACCCAGCGCTACGACCTCTACTCCGCCGGCGAACTGGTCCGGCTGGACCACTTCAACCAGGTCACCCCGGACGTCCCGCGCGGCCGGGCGTACCTCGAGGACCTCGGCTTCCGCGTCTCCGAAGACATCCAGGACTCCGACGGCGTCACGTACGCCGCGTGGATGCACCGCAAGCAGACCGTGCACGACACCGCCCTGACCGGCGGCAACGGCCCGCGCATGCACCACATTGCCTTCGCCACGCACGAGAAGCACAACATCATCCAGATCTGCGACAAGATGGGCGCCCTGCGCATCTCGGACCGGATCGAACGCGGCCCCGGCCGGCACGGCGTCTCCAACGCCTTCTACCTCTACATCCTGGACCCGGACGGCCACCGCATCGAGATCTACACCCAGGACTACTACACCGGCGACCCGGACAACCCCACCATCACCTGGGACGTCCACGACAACCAGCGCCGCGACTGGTGGGGCAACCCCGTGGTCCCGTCCTGGTACACCGAAGCCTCCCTGGTCCTGGACCTCGCCGGCAACCCCCAGCCTGTGATCGTCCGTGAGGAAAAGAGCGAGATGGCCGTGACCGTGGGCGCCGACGGGTTCTCCTACACGCGCAAGGAAGAGGACGGCCCCGCCGGCGAAAAGACCGGCTTCAAGCTCGGGGCGCAGGTCTAACCCGATGCTGGACGCGAAGACAATCGAAGCCATCGCCGACGAACTGGTGGAAGCTGGCCGGAACCGCAAGCCGGTGCCGCGCCTGACGGCCCGCTACCCGGAGATGACCGTAGAGGACTCCTACGCCGTGCAGCAGCTGTGGCGGCGGCGCAACGAGGACGCCGGACGCCGGCTCGTGGGCCGCAAGATCGGCCTCACGTCCAAGGCGATGCAGGCCGCCACGGGCATCACCGAGCCGGACTACGGCGCGATCTTCGATGACATGGTGCTGGAAACCGGCTGCTCCGTGGACTGGGACCGGTACACCCATCCCCGGGTGGAGGTGGAGCTCGCGTTCGTGTTGAAGACCGACCTCGCCGGTCCCGGCTGCACCATCTTCGACGTCCTGACCGCCACGGACTACGTGGTCCCGGCCCTGGAGATCCTGGACTCCCGGATCGAAATGGAGGGCCGGACCATCGTGGACACCATCGCGGACAACGCGGCGATGGGCGCCATGGTGATCGGCGGCAACCCCGTCCGCCCGGACGCCGTGGACCTGCGCTGGGTCTCCGCCATCCTCTACAAGAACCAGACCGTGGAGGAAACCGGCGTCGCGGCAGGAGTCCTGGACCACCCGGCCAACGGCGTGCACTGGCTGGCCAACAAGATCGCCGCCCACGGCGACGGCATGAAAGCCGGCGACATCATCCTCGCCGGCTCCTTCACCCGGCCCCTCTGGGTCTACAAGGGTGACACCGTGCACGCCGACTACGGACCCCTGGGGAGCATCACATGCCGCTTCGAGTAGAACCCGACGCCACCTTCAAGCACGCCCTGCGCAACCAAACCGGCGCTGCCGGCCGGCCGCTGGCCGGGATGTGGGTGTGTTCGGGCAGTCCCCTGGTGGCTGAGCTTTGCGCCGGGTCCGGTCTGGACTGGCTCCTGATCGACGCCGAGCACAGCCCGAACGGCCTCGAATCCATCCTGGCCCAACTGCAGGCCGTGCACGGCTACCCGGTCCATCCGGTGGTCCGGCCGCCGGTGAATGACACGGTGCTCATCAAGCAGTACCTGGACCTGGGCGTCCAGAACCTGCTGATCCCCATGGTGAACTCGGCAGCAGAGGCGGAGGCCGCCGTGGCCGCCACTCGCTACCCACCCCACGGCGTCCGCGGGGTGGGATCGGCCCTGGCCCGGGCCGCGCGCTGGAACCGGATCCCGGACTACCTCACCCGCGCCGCCGACACCGTCAGCGTCACCGTCCAGATTGAATCCGTTGACGCAGTGGCCGCCGTCGAGGAGATCCTCGAAGTGGAGGGCGTGGACGCGATCTTCCTCGGCCCCTCCGACCTCGCCGCCTCCATGGGGCTGCTGGGCCAGCAGGAACACCCCCGGGTGCGCGCCGCCGTCGAACGCTGCCTCGCCGCCSCCACAGCGGCGGCCAAACCTGCCGGCGTGAACGCCTTCAACCCGGCCACGGCCCGCGCGTACCTGGCCGCTTTTCCAGGTGACTGCCGCCGTCGCCGCGCTACGCGCCGGGACCGGTGGGTATCAGCTGTAGAGCTCGCTCTTGGGCGCGTTGTTCTTGACCTTCTGCCAGCCCAGCCACAGCACCAGGGCGAAGAACGGAACGGTCGCCAGGGTCCACAGGCCCAGGTGGAAGACCTCACCGGTCTTGCTGGTCATGGTGTCGAAGCCGATCAGCACGGTGATGGCCAGCAGCGCGACCAGCCCGGCCCAGCTGGTCCACGGCGAGCCCGGCATGGGCAGGCTGGAGACGCGGCCCTTCTGGTGGCGCAGCGCGATCTGGCTGGCGAAGATGGCGCCCCACGTGAAGATCACGCCGATCGAGGCGGTGTTCAGCGCGAGGTCGAAGGCGTGCGAGCCGCCGAGCCAGATGTTCAGCAGGATGCCCACGAGGTAGAAGGCGGCGATCGCCAGGATGGCTGCGTACGGCACGTGGCGCTTGGACATCCTGGTGAGCCACTGCGGGGCATGCCCGTTGTTGGCCATGGTGCGGAAGACACGGCCGATCGAGTAGAGGCCCGAGTTGCAGGAGGACAGCGCGGCGGTGATGACGATCATGTTCATCACGTCGCCCACCCAGCCGAGGCCCATCTGGCCAAACACGGTGACGAACGGGGACACGCCGGCCTTGTACTGGTCCGAGGGCAGCAGCATGGCCAGCAGCAGGACGGAACCGACGTAGAACACCACAATGCGAAGCACGACGGCGCGGATTGCCTTGGGCACTTCGCGCTTGGCGTTTTCCATCTCACCGGCGGTGATGCCGACGAGTTCGATGCCGTTGTAGGCGAAGATCACGGCGTTGAGCACGAGGACCATCACCAGGGCGCCCTTGGGGAACATCCCGCCGTCGTCGGCGAAGAGGTTGGCGACGGAGGCGTGGCCCGTGCCGACCTTGGCGTTGGTGACCACCATGAAGGTGCCGACGGCCAGGAAGATCAGGATGGCGCCGACCTTGAGGCAGGACGCCCAGAATTCAAATTCGCCGAACGCCTTGACGCTGAGCAGGTTGACGGCCACGAGCAGCGCGAGGGCCGCTATCGCGGAGGCTTCCACCGGTACGTTGGGGAAGAAGAACTGGAAGTACAGGCCGATCGCGATCAGTTCGGCGATCCCGGTCATGCCCCAGTTGATGAAGTACATCCAGCCGGAGAGGAAGGCGCCCTTCTTGCCGAACATTTCTCCGGCGTAGCTGACGAAGGAGCCCGAGGTCTGGCGGTACATGATGAGCTCGCCCAGCGCCCGCATGAGCAGGTAGGCGATCACGCCGGCGATGGCGTAGGAGAAGATCAGCGCCGGGCCCGTGGAGGCCAGGCGTCCGCCGGCGCCCATGAACAGGCCGACGCCGATTGCGCCGCCCATCGAGATCATCGTCACGTGGCGCCCGCTCAGGGTCTTCTTATAGCCCTCGGCGCTGAGGGTCGAGTCGACGGCGGATTCCGCGGGCGCGCTCTTGAGTTCTGTGGGGGTAATTGATGGCACAGCTGATTCCTTGCAGGTCGAGGTATGGCCGGGACAAGACCGTGGATTCAGGTACACAAAATTCGGTCCTAAGCCCTATGCAGGGGCCAAGACATGTACCGAACCTCACAAGTGTCGAAGCTCGCGCGGCTCATCTATCGTACTAGCATCCAGGACCCCGGCGTGACGCGGGCGACACCCAGAACCGGTACGAAACCGCCGCAACACCGTTTAATTCATGCAAAAGCGCAGGTCAGGCCGCTTTTTCCATTACTCTGAGCAACACCGGCGGGACTTTCCGGCCGGTGCGCCTGCAACATCATTGCAGGCCATGGCAGGAACGCCGTGAGTCAGGGGGGACTATGAAACCGAGAGCGCTACTGCCTGCAGTGCTCCTTCTTGTGCTAGCGGGGTGTTCGAGCGGCGGTTCCGGTCCGGCCGGACCCAGCGACAGCCGCACGGCTTCAGCGCCGGCACCGTCAACATCACCAACAGCAGATTCTCCGGCGCCGGGTACCTCCGAGCCTGCCGATGTTTCCACTTCGCTGAACGCGCCCGCCGCATTGCGGCAGCCCGTCTGCACTGCAACAACCGACGGGTCGTGGTCCTTCAAGGGCACCCTCGTTAACGACACGGATAGGAACAGAGTGTTCACTGTGGCCATCGCGGTGACCGTTGGCCCCACGGTGGCAGGGCACACACTCATCACCCAAGTCGTTCCAGCCGGCCAGTCAGCCGCCATTGCTGCCGCGAACTTCGCCAAAACCAAGGACAGCGACGGGACCTGCACGCCGGTCGTTTCCGTAGAGGATGCCCCATGAAAAAGCAGCTTTTTCTCTTCACGGCGGTGATCTTCGGACTTATTGCCGGGCCGCTGGCAGTCGGTCCGGCCTTCGCTGAGGACGCGCCGGTTGCAGCGCTGGAAACGGGCCCGACCGCCACGCCGACCGGAACGCCGTTGCCGACCCGGTCCGCCTCGGCAGCCACCGCTCCGGCTCTAAATGGAACTGCGACTCCCACTGCGACGGCGAAACCCACCGCGGAGCAGACGCTTCCCCTTCTCGAACCGAAGCCGACCCCGACCCCAACCTCGACCCCGACAAAAGAGCCGACGTCTCCGTCCGTCGTCGTCAAGCAACCCATCGAGACGAAGTGGACTGCGCTAAAGGGCGCCGCCGGCACCCTCGGCGCGCCGACCGGCAACCAGGTGTGCTCACTCGGCGTCTGCAGCCAGACGTTCGACGGCGGATCCATTTTCTGGACTTCTGCGACGGGGGCGCACCCCGTCCTGCGGACCGAGGGACACACCGGCCCCCGCTGGCATGCGAAGGGCGGCCTGGCGTTGTTCGGCTATCCCGTTACGGATGAGACTCCGGCTTCTGGCCGAACCATCCAGAAGTTTTCCACTGGCCGCGTACTGGCCTGGACAGGCACGCGGATGCTGGAGCTCTCGGCCTCAAGCGGCATCGGTAGCCGTTGGGTCGCCGCCGGCGGCGAGGCCGTACTGGGCCTTCCCATAACCGCCGAGGCCTGCGGGCTGAGGGCATCAGGGTGCTTTCAACAGTTCGACAAAGGATACATCTACTGGGCGCCGGGAATCGGCGGCCATGTCGTCTGGGGTGGCATCCTGGGTCGTTGGAAGGCGGGCGGGGCACAGAACAGCCTGCTGGGCTACCCGCTCACCGAGGAAGCCTGTGGTTTGACGGCGGGGGGCTGTGTGCAGCACTTCCAAGGTGGCAGCATCTTCTGGTCGCCCACGACAGGCGCACACGAGACCCTCGGCGCTATCGGCAACCGCTATTCAGCCGCCGGAACGTCACGAAGCATGCTGGGGTACCCGCTCACAGGCGAGATCTGCGGACAACCCGGCCGTGGCTGCGTGCAGCGATTCCAAGGCGGAAGTATTTACTGGTCGCCCACCACGGGTGCGTGGATTTCCGGCAGGGGAATCGACAGCAAGTTCGTCTCAGCCGGCGGCCCAGGCGGCTCGCTGGGGTATCCCATCGCGAGCGAGCGCTGTGTTTCCGACGCCTGTGCGCAGTCCTACCAGCGCGGGGATATCACTTGGGCCAAGTCCGGTGCCCGGCTTTACGGGATGTCCGAATGCCATAAGCTCAACAACGGCCAGGCCAAGTACCCCACTTACGGAGCGAACCGCGTCCTCCTCACTTGGACACAGGACTACGGCATGTCCCATGCGACCAACCTGTATTGCAAGAACGTCGCCGGAGCCTATGTGCCGGACTGGCGGACTGACGGTTACGTCGGCAAATCGGGGTTCAAGCGGCCGGGCGTGCCATCCGGCCCCACCCGGAACCTGTACTCCCCCACGGGGTCGTTTTCCGTCACGGAAGCCTTCGGTCTGGGCAACCCGGGAACGAAGCTTTCCTACCGCACGCTGAACCCCCGTTCGCGATGGGGCGGCAACCCTTGGACGCCCACGTACAACAAGTATCACGAGTCGTCCTCCTGGGTCGGCTGGGACGAGAACATGTGGTGGTTCGCCAGCGGGGGCTACTACCGCCAGGGCGCGGTCATCAACTACAACCGGCCCAACATCGTCCAGGACGCGGGCTTCGCCATTTTCCTGCACATGAACAAGGTGCCGACAGCCGGTTGCATCTCACTAGATGACTGGGCAGTGGTTGACTACCTCCGCAAGTCCACCCCGGGCGACCGGATCCTCATGGGGACCTACGGGGCACTGTTCCGTTAGCTCCAGAACACTGGAGCTTGAAGCTAACGCCCGGCGCCCTCGGCCCGGGCGTTAGCCATTTCCAGGGCTCGCCGCGACATGGACGGGGACACTATGCCTCATTAGTCACGCCAAACTTCTGAAGGGCCGAACAATGTTTCATTTGGCTCGCGCCAATCCCGGCGTATCGCTCTACTCTGTCAGGGCGCCGTCCCGCATCGCGTACCGGAGCCAGTTCCCGGCGCCGTTTCCGTGCCCGGTTTCCTGCCTGGCTCCATGGCCCGTTCCTCGCCGGGCGCAGGTGCTGAACCACTCACCCAGCGCGCGGTCGTGGCTGACCATGACCAGTGTCCCTGAGAACTCGGACAGGGCCGCTTCAAGCTGTTCCACCAGCACGGGCGCCAGGTGGTTGGTGGGCTCGTCCACCAGCATCGTCCCGAAACCGCCCAGCAGCAGCCGGGCCAGCGCCAGCCTGCGTTGCTGCCCCGCGGAAAGACTGCCCACCGGCACGTGGAATTCGCTGGTCCGGAAGAGCCCCAGGCGCAGCAGCGCCTCGGCGTGCTCATCGATATTGCCGCCCAGGCCCGCGGCAAAGGCCGGCAGGAGCCGCAGTCCCGGGCGCTGCGGGAGTTCCAACTCCTGCTGCAGGTAGCCGATCCGGCCGTGCCTCACCACTTTGCCCTGGGCCGGTTCCAGTGTGCCGGCGAGGACGGACAGCAGCGTGGACTTCCCGGCACCGTTGGGGCCCGTAATGAGGATTTTCTGGCCGGCTTCCACCCGGAAGTCCGTGGGTTCCAGCCGGCCGGGCACCGCGACCCCCTTCGCCTCGAGCGCCGGGCCATCTTCCACGTCCGCCCGCAGGTCCGTTGCCAGTTTCAGGGGCACCGGGGGACGGTCAATGGGGTTTGCCTCCAGCCGGCGCAGACGCTCCTGGGCGTTGCGGACCTTGCTGGTGGCCGCCTTCTGCCACGTGCCGGCCTTGAAGTCGAACCCCATCTTGTCGCCGTCGCGCTGGCGGGCGTAGCCCATCTTGCCGGCAACCGTGTCCGCCTGGAGCCGTTCGGCCGCCATCGCGTCCAGCCACCCGCGGTACTGCTGTGCCCAGCGCTGGCGCTCGGCAGCCTTCTCCCGCAGGTAGCCTTCATAGCCGTTGCCATACCGGTTGACCGACCGGCGCTCGGCATCGACCTCAATCACGGTTGAGGCCACTTTGCGCAGCAGCACGCGGTCGTGGGAGACCACCACGACCGTGCCGCGGTGCGCGGCCAGCCGCGCCTCCAGCCAGGCCGTGCCGGACGCGTCCAGGTGGTTGGTGGGTTCGTCCAAGAGCAAAATGTCCGCGGGATCGGCGAGAACGCAGGCCAGCGCCACCCGTTCCTGTTCCCCGCCGGAGAGCGAGCCCAGCGTCCGCATCCGGTCCAGCCCGCCCAGGCCGAGCCTGTCCAGCGCCGCTTCCACGCGGGATTCCGCGGCGTAGCCTTCCCGGAGCTGGTACTGCGTCTGCAGGTTTCCGTAGCGCTCCAGTTCGTCCGCTTCCGCGCCGGCCAGCCCGTCCTCCAGGCGGTCCAGCTCGGCCTCCAACGCGCGGAGCGATTCCAGTGCGGCGTCGATCGCGTCGCTGACAGTGAACTGCTCCGGCATGCCATGGGTCTGGGCGAGGTAGCCCACGCGGCCGTGGCTGACGGACGTGCCCTCGTCCGGGGCCTCGAAACCGGCCAGAATCCGCAGCAGTGTGGATTTGCCCGCGCCGTTTTCGCCGACGATCGCCACATGTTCACCGGCCGTGATGGCAACGTCGACGCCGGCAAAGAGCTGGCGGTCCCCATAGCGGTGGGATACGCCCGAAAGGCGGAGATGTTCGCTCAAGGAGTCCTCGCAGTCGGTGCCAGCCTGCCCGACGGCGGCTTGCGTCCTCAGTATGGCACCGCCGGCCGTCACTCGGGCACTGAGGCCCTGGGCACTGAGGCGGGTGCCGCCGTCGGGCGTCAGGTCTGCGATGGCGCCGGGGATCAGCTGGACCGCGTCCTCCTGCCTCGACGCTAGGCTGGGGGCATGGGCACAGCTCTCCGTACACCACCCGCGCCGCAGCCGGAGCTTTACCGGTTCTCCCGGCTGGATTTCATCACTGTTGGACTCTATGTTGCCGTGGCCGGTCTATTCGCCGTGGCGGGCAGCCTGCTGGAGCCGCTGCTGCTGCAAATATCGCCCAATCCTGCGGTGGCGTCCTACGCGGTGAACCTGATCTTCTACGCAACGGTCGGCGCCCTTGCCCTGACCGCGGCGCGGCATGTTGCGGTCCGCGATCTCCGCGTCCTTGCCACAAGGCCCTGGTTCACGGCCCTCATGGTGCCGCTGACCGTCGTGGCGATGCTCATCCTCACCGCGGTTCTCGTGGCCCTCAGCGGACCGGTGCAGACCTCCGCCAACCAGGCCGGCCTCCAGGCGCTCATGCAGCAGGTCCCGGTCTGGCTCATGGTCCCCCTCCTGGTGTTGGTCGGCCCGTTCGTCGAGGAGTACATTTTCCGCCATTTGCTGATCGGCAAACTGAGCCGCCGGGTCAACCTCTGGGTCTGCTGCATCATGTCCGTGGTCCTCTTCGCGGCCCTGCACATCGTGGGCCAGGAGCAAATGACCCTGCAGGTGCTGATGCCGTACCTCGCCATGGGCGCCGTCCTGGTGTTCGTGTACGTCTGGACCGGGAAGAACGTCATGTTCTCCTACTTCGTCCACGCCTCCAAGAACCTCCTGGCGGTCATCTTCATCTACGCCATTCCGCCCGAGGTGCTTGAACAGCTGCAGCAAGTGCAGGGGTAACCGAAGCAAGGCGGCGGCGCACGGGGTGGGACACTACCGCCGCAGGCCGCGACGTCGTAGGTTCTTCCCATGACACTGAAAATCCAGATAGTCGTCGACTGCAAAAACCCGCACGAGCTCGCCGACTGGTGGGCCGAAACCCTGGAATGGGCCGTGGAGCCGCAGGATGAGGTTTTCATCCACTCCATGATCGAGCAGGGCTTCGCGACGGAGGCGGAGACCACCACACACCGGGGCAATCTCGTGTGGCGCGAGGGCGCCGCGATCCGCCCACCCGAGGAACTCGACGCCAAAGCGCCCGCTCACCGCGTTTTGTTCCAGATTGTTCCGGAGGAAAAGACGGTCAAGAACCGGGTCCATTGGGACGTGCGGCTCGCGGGAGGGGACAAGGACGCCGTACGGGCGGCACTTGAAGCGCGCGGCGCCACGTTCCTCTGGACCGCCAACCAGGGACCGCATTCCTGGCACACCATGGCGGACCCGGAAGGCAACGAGTTCTGCATCAGCTGACGCGATTACTAGACTCGGACTGTGAGCAACGAAATCCCCGCCAAGGTATCCGACATCTTTGACCCCTCCCGGTGGCGCACCGTGTCCGGTTTCGACGACTTCCAGGACATGACCTACCACCGGCAGGTGGAGCGCTCCGCCGACGGGAAGGTGGTCCGGGACCTGCCCACCGTCCGCATCGCCTTCGACCGTCCCGAGGTCCGCAATGCCTTCCGGCCCGGCACCGTGGACGAACTCTACCGCGCCATGGACCACGCCCGGATGACCCCGGACGTGGCCACAGTCCTGCTCACCGGCAACGGCCCCTCCCCCAAGGACGGCGGCCACTCGTTCTGCTCGGGCGGGGACCAGAGGATCCGCGGCCGCGACGGGTACCGGTACGCACAGGGCGAAACGACGGAATCCATCGATCCCGCCCGTGCCGGCCGGCTGCACATCCTGGAAGTCCAGCGGCTCATGCGCACCATGCCCAAGGTGGTCATCGCCGTCGTCAACGGCTGGGCAGCCGGCGGCGGGCACTCCCTCCACGTGGTCTCGGACCTCACCATCGCTTCCCGGGAGCACGGCAAGTTCAAGCAGACGGACGCCACCGTGGGAAGCTTCGACGCCGGCTACGGTTCGGCCCTCCTGGCCCGCCAGATCGGCCAGAAGTCCGCCCGGGAAATCTTCTTCCTGGCCCGCGAATATTCGGCCGAGGACATGGTCCGGATGGGCGCCGTGAACGAGGCCGTGGACCATGGACGCCTTGAGGAGGTCGCCCTGGAGTACGCCGCTGACATTGCCCGGCAGTCCCCGCAGGCCATCCGCATGCTCAAGTTCGCGTTCAACCTGGCCGACGACGGCCTGGCCGGCCAGCAGGTCTTCGCCGGCGAGGCGACCCGACTGGCGTACATGACGGACGAGGCCGTGGAGGGCAAGGAAGCCTTCCTCGAGAAGCGCGATCCCGACTGGTCCGCATTCCCGTACTACTTCTAAGGCGCGCTGTGACTTCCGGAGCCATGAACATCGAGCCTGCGCTCAAGGCGCTGGCTGCTGCCCTCCACGGCGAGGGACCCGCCGTCGAACTCTCCGCCGGGCCGGACGGCTCGCCGGTGCTGGGATTCCCCGACACGGCCGGCATCGAGGACGCGGCCGTCGTGGTCCGGACCTCCGGGTCCACCGGCACGCCGAAGGCGACCGTCCTGACCGTCGATGCCCTGGCGGCCTCGTCTGTGGCGACCGCCTTTGCGCTCAAGGGCGAGGGCCAATGGCTGCTGGCCCTTCCCGTCCAGTATGTGGCCGGCGTCCAGGTGCTGGTCCGCTCGCTCTTTGCCGGGACCCGCCCGTGGGTCATGGACCTGTCCGGCGGTTTTACGCCGGAGGCCTTCACCGCCGCGGCGCTGGAGCTCACGGACAAGCTCCGCTTCACCTCGCTGGTGCCCACCCAGCTCCAGCGGCTGCTGGACGCACCCTCCGCCGAGACGCTGGCGGTGCTGCGGCGCTTCAACGCCATCCTGCTCGGCGGCGGACCCGCGTCCGCGGAGCTGCTCGACGCCGCCAGGGACGCCGGCGTGCGGGTGGTGACCACCTACGGCTCGTCCGAGACCTGCGGCGGGTGCGTGTACGACGGCTTCCCGCTCGAGGACGTCCTGGTCCGGGTGGAGGACGACGGCCGCATCCTGCTGGGCGGGGCAACCATTGCCGCCGGCTATCTTCAGGCCCAAGAGCTCTCGGCAGCGGCGTTCATCGAAGCCGACGGCGTCCGCTGGTACCGGACCAATGACCTCGGTGAACTGGACGCCGACGGCCGGCTCACCGTGCTCGGCCGGGCCGACGACGTCGTCATCACCGGCGGCGTCAAAGTTTCCGCCGCCCATGTCCAGGCTGAGCTGGAAAAGCTCGACGGCGTGCGGGCGGCTTTTGTCGCCGGTGTGCCGTCCGCAGAGTGGGGCCACGCCCTGGCCGCGTATGTCGCAGTGGCCGACAGTTCCCCGGAAGGGCTGGCGGCGTTCGCCGACCGCCGGAACCAGACCTGGGCACCGTCGCTGGGCGCACTGGCCCCGAAAACAGTGTTGCCCGCCGGGGAATTGCTCATGCTGCCCAACGGGAAACCGGACCGGCTGGGCATGACGGTCCTGCTGGACGCCCTCCATCAGGGAAAATAGACAAGCGCTTCCGGCTTCCGGCCGGCAACTCAAACCACCAACGAGCATTCAACCAACCAACGAGGTACTGACCGTGGCCACAGCCGCACAATGGATCCAAGGCGCCCGACTGCGCACCCTGCCGGCCGCAATCGCGCCGGTGCTGATCGGCAGCGCAGCCGCCTACGAGATGGATTCGTTCATCCTGCTGAACGCCGTGCTGGCCGCCCTGGTCGCCATGCTCCTTCAGATCGGCGTCAACTACGCCAACGACTACTCAGACGGGATCCGGGGCACGGATGAGGACCGGGTGGGTCCGCTCCGGCTGGTGGGCTCGGGCGCGGCCAACCCGGAGCACGTCAAACGGGCCGCTTTCGCGGCGTTCGGGCTGGCGATGCTGTTCGGCCTGATCCTCGTGATCATCACGCAGGCCTGGTGGCTGATCCTGGTCGGCGTCGGCTGCGTGCTGGCCGCCTGGGGCTATACCGGCGGCAAGAACCCGTATGGCTACCTCGGCCTGGGTGACGTCTTCGTGTTTGTGTTCTTCGGCCTCGTCGCAACGCTGGGTACCACGTACACGCAGGCGGGGCAGCTGAGCCTTGCCGCGATCATCGGGGCGATCGGCACCGGGCTGATCGCGTGCGCCCTGCTGATGGCCAACAACGTCCGCGACATCCCGACCGACAGGAAGGCGGGGAAGAAGACCCTGGCCGTGCGGCTAGGGGACAAGCATGCGCGCGAAAGCTATGTGCTGATGCTGGCCGTCGCGATCCTGCTGGTCATCGTCCTGGCCCCCGCCCGGCCCTGGATGCTGATCGTGCTCCTGCTGATCCCCGCCAGCCTCATGCCGTCCTGGCTGATGATCGCCGGGCGGCGCCGCAAGAGCCTTATCCCAGTCCTGAAGCAGACCGGACTAATCAACCTCGGCTTCGCCGCGCTGTTTTCACTCGGGCTCGTCCTTAGCCACGGCTTCTAAGCCGGGGCTGCCCGGGACCAGCCTGGGGCTCTAAGCCGCGGCTTCCCGGGGCTGCAGGGGACCAACCCGGGCTCAGGCCCCCGGTTGCCGGGAATCTTTGGGGCGGTTGTCCGTGCGGACGGCAATGTCGGGGTTCTCGTCCACGAGGCGGTCTTCGGCCTCGGCGTCGGCCACTTCGCCTGCGCTGCGCATCGGCTTGGCCTTGCCCGAGAACCGGTGGTGGAGCGTCGCAGTGGCCGCGTCGCGTTGCTTCTGGAAGAACAGGAAGCTGACGGCGAAGGACATCATTCCGGCGCACAGGGCGGCCAGGAGCACCCCCAGCTGCAGGTAGAGAAAGAGCGCAAACAAGGGCGCAAACAGCGCCAGTCGAATAAGGGTGTATTTGAGGAAGGCCACGCCTCAAGTTTAGCCGCCAGGACGGCGCGCTGCTTCGGTCATCCCGCTCCCCTCGTCCGCGGTCCCGGCAGCCAGCACCCGGGCATAGTGACCGGCGCCGTCGAGGCGCCCGACGGCTAGACTGAAGATATGCTCCGTGTAGTGGTTCCGATCGTCATACTGGCCGTGTTTGTCTATGGACTGGTGGACCTCATCCGCACTGACGCGCGGCTGACCAGGGGCATCTCCAAGACCGCCTGGATCTTCGTGCAGGTCCTTCTCCCCGTGGTCGGCGCCACCCTGTGGTTTCTCATGGGACGCCCCCGCGTCACGGACACCGCGCCGGTCGCCTACAGCCACCCGGTAGCGCCCGATGACGACCCCGAGTTCCTGCGCAACCTTGAGATCCGCCACCGCAACCAGGCCGAGGCCGACAGGCTCAAGAAGCTCAAGGAAGAACTCGACGCCAAGGACCGCAAGCACGACGCCGGCAACGCGGAAGCCGGCGGCAGCGAAGGCGCCGGCGGTGCCCACGAACCCGGCGACGCCGGAACGCCCGGCACCGACGAGGTCAAGTAGCCCCAGCTCAAGTAGGTGCGTTGACCGTTCCACTATTCCTGCCACCTCCATGGTGGATACCGACGAAGTGCCCGGTGCCAAGCGCGAATCCGGAGCTTAGAATGTCTAGATCGTCGGCCGACGCATCTGAGCTCGGAAGTGGTGGAAATGCGTTTGAACCATGGATAACATTTCGCGCAGGGCACTGCTTACCGCCGGCTTGGGTGCCGGCATTCTCGTTTCGTTGCCCGGGGCCGCTGCGCCGGGCATCTCGACCGCGCAGGATGCCGGACTCCGGAGCGACCCGTTCACGCTCGGCGTCGCCTCAGGCGAACCCTGGCCGGATGGCTTCGTGCTCTGGACCCGCTTGGCGCTGGACCCGCTCACCGAGGACGGCCTCGGCGGGATGCCGTCCCGAAGCATCCCGGTAGCCTGGGAGGTAGGCGAGGACGCCGCGCTGGGCAAAGTGGTGGCCCGGGGCCTTGAATACGCCCATGAAGAGAACGCCCATTCCGTACATGTGGAATTGCGGGGACTCCAGCCGGGACGCGAGTACTTTTACCGGTTCCGCTGCGGACGCCATGTCAGTCCCACTGCCCGGACGCTTACGAGCCCCGCACCACATGAGACTCCGGCGGCGCTCGCCATGGCCTTCGCCAGCTGCGCGAAGTATGAGCAAGGCTACTTCACGGCATACGCGCGCCTTGCCCAAGACCACCCTGACCTGGTGCTGCACCTTGGCGACTACGTGTACGAACGCCGCAGCGGCACCGATGTCCGCGAAGTCGCCCGCAACCGCGACGTACTGGAGACGGTAACGCTTGAGGGCTACCGCCAGCGCCATGCTCAGTACAAGTCCGACGCCGATCTGCAGGCTGCGCATGCGATCGCACCGTGGCTGGTGGTCTGGGACGACCACGAAGTCGACAACAACTATGCGGATGACGTTCCCGAGGACAGGAGTCCGGCCGAGATGAACGATACCGCTGCGCGCTTCCGTGTGCGCCGTGCCGCGGCGTTCAAGGCCTACTACGAGAACATGCCGCTCCGCGCGTCCTCTGTGCCGGCTGGAGCGGACATGAAGATATATCGCACGATCCCTTGGGGCCAGCTGGCCAATTTCCATATGATGGACACCCGCCAGTATCGGAATGCCCAGGTCTCCGGCGGCTGGGGCAAGAATCTTTCCGGGCGGCTGGACAAGAACCGCACTATCACCGGCACCCGGCAGGAGAACTGGCTCCTGGAAGGATTCAAGAACTCCACCCAGCGCTGGGACATCCTGGGTCAACAAGTCTTCTTCGCCGAACGGGACCGCAATAAGGCCGCCGGTATTGACGACGTCTCCATGGACAGCTGGGACGGCTACGCGGCATCGCGCCGGCGTATCACCCAAGGCTGGGTGGATGCCAAGGTGCGTAACGCCGTCGTCCTCACAGGGGACGTGCACCGGCACTGGGCCAACGAACTGAAGATCGACTATAAGGACCCTGACTCGCCGGTGGTGGGCTCAGAACTGGTCAGCACGTCCATTACCTCCGGGGGCAACGGTTCGGCTGCTACGGTCGATCCCATCATGGCGTGGAACCCGCATTTGAAGTTCTTCAACAACCAGCGCGGCTACGTGAATACACGGATCACCAAGGACTCCCTCCGGGCGGATTTCCGGGTACTGGACTTCGTCAGCAGGCCGGGGTCCCCGGTCAGCACCAAGGCCTCGTTCCAAATCAACGACGCCGTTCCGGGCCTTGACCCCCGCGCTTAGGCGCGGCAAGACGCACCTCTCCCCCGGCCGGCCCAACCGCCCGCCTTGGACACGAATGGCCGCCAAACCCAGAGGCTTGGCGGCCATTCCGTTCGCGAATCGCTGCGGCTTACAGTCCCGAGTAGGAATGCAGGCCGTTGAAAAACTGGTTCACGATCGTGAAGTTGAAGACCACGCACAGGTAGCCGACGATCGACAGCCAGGCGGCTCGGGTTCCGGTCCAGCCGCGGGTGGCGCGGGCGTGCAGGTATCCGGCGTAGACCACCCAGATCACGAACGTCCAGACTTCCTTCGTGTCCCAGCCCCAGAACCGGCCCCAGGCTTTCTCCGCCCAGATGGCGCCGAACATGAGGGTAAACGTCCAGCCGACGAACGCGATCGCGTTGATGCGGTAGGACAGGTTCTCCAGGCTCAGCGCGTTCGGGACCAGGCGCATGAACCCGAGCTTGTCGGCTCCGCCGGCGGCGATGGTCTTCTGCCGGTGCGACTGCACGAGCTGCAGCGCGGACATCGCGAAGGTCAGGGTGAACAGGGCCGAGGACATTACCGCGATGGAAACGTGGATGATCAGCCAGTAGCTCTGCAGCGCCGGCACGAGGTGGCCCACGGGGGTCCAGAAGGCGATGGAGGCGGCAACCAGCATGATGATGGCCAGGCCGATCACGAACGTGCCCAGGAAGCGCAGGTCGCGGCGGATCAGCACCAGCAGGAAGACGGCCACGGCCACGAACGCGCCCGTGGTGAGAAATTCGTACATGTTGCCCCACGGCACCCGGCCGGCACCGAGCGCGCGCGTGATCACGCCGGCCGCATGAATCGCGGCGCCGAGGACGGTCAGCGCGACGGCAACGCGGGCGGGGGCACGCCGCTCGCCGTCGTAGCGCATGCTGCCGTCGGCGGTCTGGCCCGCGCCTGCGGCGGTGCCGGGGCGGGAGGTGGCCGACGTCGGACGCTCGGCACGGCCTGCCGGGCCGCTGACGTCCGCATCGGAGCGGGCGACGTCAGCTCCGGCGGCCCCCGCCCCGACGCCGACGGGAACGCGGGCGGCATTGGCCTCGGCCGCCGCACCGGAGAGCTCCGCGGCCTTGAGGTCCACCGCGCGCAGCGTCTTGCTGCTCTTGGCCAGGTCCCAGGCGAAGGCGATGAACGCCACCGTGTACGTGCCGGCGGCCAGCAGCATGAACAGCTCGCTGTACTGGCCCATGGTTTCGTTGATCGAGAACGGCATTACTGATCCTTCTTCGACTCGGAAGAGCCGGCTGTTGACTGGATGAAGTCTTCTGCGGGTTGTTCAGGAGCGGCGTGCGTGCCGCTGGCACCTGTGCTGCCTGTTGCCGTGCTGGCCTTATCCGCCCGGTCATTATCCGCTGTTGCGCTGGGAGCGGGCTGGGAGCCGGTCGCGGTCTCATCGCCCAACAGCCAATCGTCGGAAAGGAGTTTGCGGATTGCTGCGGCCTCCCCGGCCAGGCGGTGGTCCTCACCGCGGGCCAGGAGACCGTACTCAACCATGGTGCGGCCGTCCTCGTGGGTGCCGGTGCGGACCCAGACGCGGCGGCGGTTCACATAGAGCGAGGTCACGAGCCCGGCCACGGCCAGGAGCGCGAAGATCAGGGCGTACAGCTGGCCCGGGTTGTGGTGGATGTCCACGCCGATGTAGCGCTTGACTCCGTCGAAGCTGATGGAACCCTTCCCGTTCGGCAGCGTGTAGCTGCTCCCGGGCGCCAGGACGATGCCCTTGGTGTCCAGGTTGCGGGCGTTGAGCGGCGTCAGTTTCTTGACGTCGAGCTCAAAGACGTTCTGCGGGGAGCCCGCGTCCAGTCCGAGGTCGCCGAAGTAGGAGTTCAGGGTCAGCTGCGGGTTGATGAGCTCCGGATCGCCGCTGAAGGACACACCCTTGTCGGTGACAAACGCCGTCGGCAGGAAGAACCCGGCGAAGGCGAGCTGTTCGGGTTTGGCGTCCGGAACCTTGATCACCACGGAGGAGTAGTAGTTCTCGCCCTGGAGCTTGGCCACCACGGGTCCCTGCATGGCAACATTGCCCGCGCCGTCGCGAATCGTGACGACGGGAGCGTAGCCGTTGCCGGTGAGGTACACGCTGGTGCCGCCGAGGCTGAGGGGGTCGTTGACCTTGAGCACCTCCTTCTTGGCGGGTGCGTCCGGGTTTTCCTTCGTGGTCACGGCGGCGGTGAAGTCGATGGGCTGACCGAACTTGCCTTTCGATTCACGGTCGAAGGTGATGTCGAACTTGTCCAGCTGGACCGAATAGGGCTGCAGCTGGCTGCTCTGGAAATTGGTGCCGGGGGTGAACTGGTCGTAGCCGACGAGGGTGTTGACGAACGTGTCGCCCTCCACCAGGATGCGCTGCCCGCTGTAGCCGAAGAGGCCGCCGGCCGCCACCGAAACCAGCACCCCGATCAGCGCGGTGTGAAAGACGAGGTTGCCGACTTCCTTCAGGAAACCGCGCTCGGCACCCAAGGACGGGCGGGCGCCGTCGCGGTCCCGCACGTCGACGCGGTAGCCGCGCTTTTTCAGCAGCTCGGCGGCGTCGGTGATGGCGGCCGACGCCGGGATCCCGGCATCGGCCGGAATCACCAGGGTGCCGTATTCGGGGAGCCTGGACAGGCGGGCGGGGGTGCGCGGGGGCTGGGAGCGCATCGCTTTGTAGTGCGCGATGGCGCGCGGGATCACGCAGCCAATCAGCGAGACGAACAGCAGGATGTAGATCGCGGAAAACCAGGCAGAGGAGTAGACGTCGTAGAGCTGCACCGAGTCCAGGATCGAGCCGTAGTCCGGGTGGTCCTTGATGTACTGCGTGACAATCGCCGGGTTGGCCGGGCGCTGCGGAAACAGCGAGCCGGGCACGGCGGCGACGGCCAGCAGCAAGAGCAGGAACAGGGCTGTGCGCATGCTTGTCAGCTGCGTCCACGCCCACCGGAGCATGCCCAACGGACCCAGCGTGGGCAGGACGGCCTCGGGCTTCGGGGACTTCTTCTTTTCGTTCACGCGCTCGCTCATCAGATTGGCAAATTCACATCGGTTTGGAACCAGTACTGCAACCCGGAGACCCAGGTGCCCCACACACCGCTCGCCATCAGGATCCCAAGCAGGATCAGGATGCCTCCGCCGGTGCGCTGGATGGCGAGCCGGTGGTTGCGGAAGAAGGACATCACGCCAATGCCGCGGCGCACGGCCAGGGCGATCAGCAGGAACGGGATTCCCAGCCCAAGGCTGTAGACGAACGCCAGGAACGCCCCCTTGGCCGCCGAGGAGCCGCCGGAGAGGCTAAGCAGCTGGACGGCCGAATACGTCGGACCGATGCACGGTGCCCAGCCCAGCCCGAAGGTGATGCCCAGCAAGGGCGCACCCCACAGACCGGCCGGGGGTTTGGCATGGATCTTGGCATCGCGCTGGAGCCAGCCGAAGCCGCCCATGAACACCACGCCCATGACGATCACCAGGACGCCCAGCAGCTGGGTGATCCACATGTTCTGCGAGCCCGTGATGAAGCTGCCCAGCTGCCCGAAGGCGCCGCCGAGCAGCACGAAGATCACGGAGAAACCGAGGACGAACAGCCCGATGCCGGCCAGCATGCGCCCGCGCTTTTGCTTCTGCAGGTCGACGCCGGTCAGCCCCGTCACGTAGCCCAGGTATCCGGGCACCAGCGGGAGGACGCAGGGCGAGAGGAAGGAGACCAGTCCGGCCAGCAGCGCGACGGGAATGGCAAGCAGCAGCGATCCGTTCAGGATGGCTTCGGCGAAGGGGCTGTTCACGGTGGGCCGCGCTACTCGGCCACGGCGGCGGCGATGAGGGACTTCAGGGTGCCCTGCTGGATTTCGCCCAGGACCCGGGAGGCGACGCGGCCCTGCTTGTCCAGCACGAGGGTGGTGGGCACGGCGCCGGGCGGCACGAGGCCGGAGACGGCCAGCAGCACGGCGCCGTCCTTGTCGTTGAAGCTCGGGTACGTCAGGTTGAAGGTCTTGTCGAACGCGTCGGCCGTGGCCTTCTCATCGCGCAGGTTCACGCCGAAGAACTGTACGCCCTTGGTCTTGAATTCCTGGTTCAGCGCCTCGAGGGAGGGCGCCTCGACCCGGCAGGGGGCGCAGGCGGCAAACCAGAAGTTCAGCACGGTGACTTTGCCGGGGAAGTCCGCCGACGTGACGGCCGTGCCGTCGAACAGCGTCCCTTTGAGCGCCACGGGACTCTTGCGGTCCGCGACGGCGAACTCGGTCACGGACCCGTCGCCGGCCACGTAGTTCTTGTTGTCCCCGGCCTTGGCCTGTTTGGCGAGGGCGTCGTCCTGGGCGCAGCCGGAGAGCCCGAACACCGCGGCCAGCGCGGCCCCGCCGGCGGTCAGGACGCTGCGGCGGGACAAAGGCATGTTTTCGCGGCGGTTCGCGGCCATCGTCAGGCTCCCGGGGTGCTGGCGGCACCGGGAAGCAGGGCGGCAGCGGGCTCGCTGTAGTCGACGCGCACGAGGCCGCCGGCGTCGTCGAACACCAGGGACGTCAGAGACGTCAGGGTGCATTCGCGCTTGCGCGGGTCGTGCCACAACGGCCGGCCTTCGGCGCTGAGCCGCGTGGCCCAGATGGGCAGCTGGTGGCTGACAAGGATGGCTTCGGCCCCGTTGCCGCCCAGCTCGATGGCCCGGCCGCGTGCGTCCTGGACGGCCGCGATGACCCGCGCGGCCTGCTCCTTGTACGGCTCACCCCAGGAAGGCCGTAAGGGGTTGTACAACCGGGCCCAGTGCTTGGGCCGCAGCAGCTCCGCTTTCGAGACGCGGAGGCCCTCAAAGTAGTTGGCGGCCTCGATGATGCGGGATTCGGTGGCAATCTCCAGGCCCAGGGCGTCGGCGATCGGCTGCGCCGTCTCCTGCGCGCGGGTCAGTGGGGACGCGGCGAGGTGGACGATCCTGGCCCCTTGCGCGGACCGCTCCCTGAAGTGTTCCGCCAGGGTGCGGGCCATCTCCCGGCCGAGTTCGGAGAGGTGGAATTCCGGCAGCCTGCCGTACAGGACACCATCGGGATTGTGGACCTCGCCGTGGCGGAGCAAATGAACAGTGGCTTGGGGCATGTCTACCAGTTTCTCAAAGATGCCGGTCGATCTGAAATCTTCTACGGGAGGTAGAACTGATGAGTTTGGAAAAATGTTCCCCGGACTTGGAATAAAAGATGCAAATGCATGTTTATACTGGGTGAAGCAGTTAGTTGAGATTTCAACCAATGATGCTTCAACTAGCGATCAGACGAACCACCGCAGTACCAACCCGACTCAAGGAGAACCACCATGGCACTTCCCGCAAACGTCACCACCGGCACCTGGACCCTCGACCCGTCGCACAGCGAGATCGGCTTCACCGTCCGCCACGCCGGCATCAGCAAGGTCCGCGGTCAGTTCACCGACGCCGCCGCCACCCTGGATCTCGCCGAGAACGTCACCGATTCCAAGGTCAACGCCTCGATCAAGACCGCAAGCTTCGACTCCGGTGACGCCAACCGCGACGGCCACGTCCGCGGCGAAGACTTCTTCGACGTCGAGACGTTCCCGGAGATCTCCTTTGTCTCCAACACCATCGTCCCCAAGGGCGACGCCTACGAACTCCAGGGCGACCTCACCATCAAGGGCATCACCCGCCCCGTGGCCCTCGAGACCGAATTCAACGGCGTGGCCGTCGATCCCTTCGGCAACACCCGCGCCGGCCTCAGCGCCGAAACCACGATCAGCCGCAAGGACTTCGGGCTGACCTGGAACGCCGTCCTCGAAGCCGGCGGCGTGCTGGTCAGTGACAAGGTTGCCATCAACCTGGAACTGGCCTTCATCGCTCCCGCAGCATAGCCAGCATCAAGCACGGTCGCGGCCCGGTCACTCCCGTCCGCGCCTGACGGCCGACGCCGGTCAGCCGGCTCCAGCGCCCCGCTTCATCTTCGCGATGAAGCGGGGCGCTGTTGTTTTTCGCCGCTGCTGTCGGCCCCTCTCCGGCGCCGCCGTCGGGCACCGCGACGCGGCTCCAGATTCCCTAGATAACAGGGAAACGGCGGTCTACAGTGAGAGCCATGAGCAACCCGAGTGATGTACCTCCGCAGCAGCCGGGCGCCCAGCCGCCGGTGTCGGGCAGCGTCCCGCCCGCCGGCCCACCGCAGCTTCCCGCCAACCCGCCGCCCCCTCCCGGATACCAGGCACCGCCGCCCGGGTACCAGGCACCGCCGCCCGGGTACCAGGCACCGCCGCCGGGGTACCAGGGCCGGCCGGCGTCGGCCGGCGGATTCCGCTTCGAGATGCCTACCGACCGCCCCAGGAACTTCGGCGATGCACTGCCTGCCGGCGGGCTCTCCGGCATGTTCAAGGTTGCTGCAATGCCCACCGAGCTGAAGGTCTCCTACTGGATCTGGCTGATCGGCGGGCTCCTGGGCCTCCTCGGTGGAGTCATCGGGCTGTTCGGGTCCTTCGTCCTGGTCGCCTTCGCGCCGGCAATCGGGCTCCTGGTGCTGCTGCTCGTGATCGTGGCGCTCGCACTGGCAACCGCTCAGATCATCCTGGCCATGAAGATGAAGGAAGGCCGGGAATGGGCCCGCTTCGCCCTCACCATCCTTGCCGGCATCTCCTTGGTGCTGGCACTCATCAGTTCCGGCATCGCCGACGGCCGGGCGGGCGGGGGCCTGCCGGGCTTCCTCATCAGCCTCGTGGCGACCGTTCTCATGTGGCTGCCGAACGCACAGGCCTGGTTTGCCGCCAACCGGGGCCGAATCTAGGCCTGCCGCCGCACAGGGCACCCGCGGAATCGTGGCAGCGCCAGGTCTCCCCCGCCGCCACGCGCCGGCCATCGAATGAGGCTTGAGAATACCTCTCCGGAATGATCCACACGGCGGCCGGCCCGCGGTACGGTTGAGCTAAACCATGCTGGGGGCAGGGCAGGATCTCTGATCCCGGTGGCCGATTCGATCGACACGCAAAGGACCGCTTCATGAGCAATCCCCCAGTCCAGCCCCCGCCTCCCAACGGCTCCGAGCCGGGCGGCGAATCCACGCCGGCCCCGCAGGCACCGCAGTACGGCCAGAACGCCCCGCAGACTCCGCAGTACGGCGAGCAGGCACCCCCGGCCTACGGCCAGAACGCCCCTCAGACGCCGCAGTACGGCCAGCAGGCACCCCCGGCCTACGGCCAGAACGCCCCGCAGACGCCGCAGTACGGCCAGCAGGCACCTCCCGCCTACGGCCAGAACGCTCCCCAGGCACCGCAGTACGGCCAGCAGGCACCTCCCGCCTACGGCCAGAACGCCCCGCAGGCACCGCAGTACAGCCAGTCCCCGTACGGCCAGTCCCCCTACGCCCAGTACCCGTCCGACCAGCCGCAGGCTCATGGCGCGGTTCCCCAGTTGGTCAATACGTCGTTCTGGCTGATCATCGCAGCCGGAGTCTTGTGGGTCATCTCCATGCTGGTGTCCCTGGGAACCCTGGACACCCCTGCCGTCAGGGACATGTTCGAGCAGCAGATGGCAGCGAGCGGCACGAGCGTCGACTTCGAATCCATCAAGGGTGTCCTGATCGGCACCATCGTGGTGTTTGCCGCTATCAGCGCCGCGCTGTACGCCCTCGTGGCATTCAATGTCCGCAAGGGCAGGAACTGGGCCCGCATCCTGGGCACCGTGTTCGCCGCATTGTCGGTCTTCAACATCATCCCGCTCAGCCTCGCCACCCTGGCGGCACTCGTGGGCATTGCGGCTATCGTGCTGCTTTACCTGCCCGCGGCAGCGCCGTATTTCCAGAAGCGGCAGCCCTTTGCCAACCCCTATGGACAGCCCGGAGCCCCCTTCGGGAAGTAGCGTCGCCAAGAACCACCCAGTGTGATACCACTCAGCGGGCGCGGGAACCGGAGGGCTGGCCGATCTTAGTCGGCGTCTTCCGGGTCCTGCGCCCTTTGTGCGTGATAGGCCAGAATCTGCAGTTCCGTTGCCATGTCCACCTTGCGCAGGTTGACTCCCGGCGGGACCTGCAGCATCACCGGCGCGAAGCTGAGGATGCTCCGCACGCCGGCGGCTATCACCCGGTCGCAGACGTCCTGGGCCACCGCCGCGGGCAAAGCGAGGACCACCATGTTGGCACCGGTCCGTTGCAGTACCGGCTCAAGGTCGGCGGCGTCGCTGACCCGCAGCCAACCGACTTCACTGCCCACCACCATCTGGTCGGCGTCGAAGATTGCCACAATGTCAAAGCCTCGAGACTCGAATCCGCCGTACCGGGCCAGGGCTTTGCCGAGGTTGCCCGCACCGACGATCGCGACTTTCCAGTCGTGCGTCAGCCCGAGGGCGGCGGCGATGTTGCGGTTGAGGTACTGGACCTCATAACCGACACCCCGGGTTCCGTAGGAGCCGACATAGGAGAGGTCCTTGCGCAGCGTCGAGGAGCTGACTCCGGAGGCCTCGGCCAGCGACTCGGACGAGACCCGGTCCACCCCGTCAGCCAGCAGCGTGGTCAGGGCGCGCAGATAGATGGTCAGCCGGGCCACGGCTGCGGGCGGAATCTGTTTGGCCGCAGTCCCGGCTCCCCCGGGGACAGGCCCGGGAGATGAATCCAGCGAAGTCACTATCTGCTCCATTGCGTCGCGTTGTGCTTCCCACTCTAGAGCCCCCGCGCATCACGCAACAAAGCACCCCGCCGTCAGGAGGGCTGGTCGAGGACCCGTTGCAGGGTCCGGGTCAGGCGGGCCTCGTCGATCTTCCAGAAATCCCGCTGGACGCCGTTGACCAGCACCACAGGGATCTCCTCGGCGAAACGTTCCCGCAGCCCGGCGTCGTCGTCCACCGATTTTTCCGACCAATCTATTCCGAGCGCAGCGGTGACCCGGCCGACGGCGGCACGCGCCTCTGTGCACAGGTGACAGTCAGCCTTGGTGATCAGAACTACATCGGGTAAGTGTGCGGGTTTGGCCATGCATCCACCGTAGCCCGGCGGCCACTTCGGCGTCGACGCGCGGCTCAGTCCGCCCGGGTCCGGGCCCGTCCTGCCGTCGCGTCGCGCGTCGCGCGTCCGGCGGCCGGCCCGGGGCCTGTCATTGACTAGACTCGTGGCATGCCCGAGGAGAAATACGTCATTGTGGCCAATGAGCCTGCTGCATCGACGCAGCACGGCGAGGCCGCATTTTTCGACGTCGACAACACCCTCATGAAGGGCGCAAGCCTTTTCCATGTCGCCCGCAAGCTTCACCAGCGTGGCGCCTTCACCCTGCCGCAGGCTGCCGGGTTCGCCTGGAAGCAGTTCATGTTCGTGCTGCGCGGCGAAAACATGGATGACGTCCATGCAGTCCGCGATTCCGCCCTGACGCTGGCCGCCGGCATCACGGCCAAGGACATCGAGGCGTTGGGCGAAGAGGTCTACGACGAGATGATTGAGTCGCGGATCTGGCCGGGGGCAAAGGCCCTGGCCGAACAGCATCTCCGGGTCGGGCGCAAGGTATGGCTCGTCACGGCGACGCCGATCGAGGTGGCCACTGTCATTGCCGCCCGGCTGGGCCTGACCGGGGCGCTGGGCACAGTTGGCGAGATCATGGACGGCTCGTACACGGGACGGCTTGTGGGCGAGATCCTCCATGGACCGGCCAAAGCGGTCGCGGTCCAGCACATTGCCGAGGAGCAGGGCCTGGACCTGAGCCGTTGCTGGGCGTACAGCGATTCCCACAACGACATCCCGTTGCTGAGCATGGTGGGGCACCCCGTTGCCATCAATCCCGACTCCAAGCTGCGCCGTTACGCCCGCGAGCACAACTGGCCGGTCTACGACTTCCGTGCCGGCCGGCGCGCCGCCACTCTGGGCTTCAAGGCCGCGACGGTCGGAGGGGCCATCTACGGCCTGTGGCGGGGGTTCTCCCGCTTCCGCGGCCCCAGCCGCTAGGCCGCGCAACGATTCCGCGGCGGCTTCGGACAGGCGCGGCGCGGATCCGGGCCGCCGTCCTCAGATTCCGTAGCCCGGGTCCGAATCCGGCGCGAAATCCACCCGCCGCCTCCCCGGCGTCGTCCCGGCGCGAACTCAACCGCCGAAGGGCAAGAAAAATGCCCGTCGCCTGGAAGGCAACGGGCATTTCATGCATTTCGAAGTATTGCTACTTCTTATTGCGACGCTGGTGGCGCGTCTTGCGAAGCAGCTTGCGGTGCTTCTTCTTGGCCATACGCTTGCGACGCTTCTTAATAACTGAACCCACGAAAGTTCCTTACCGGCTAGATGCAGTACCTGCCTGTTGGGAAGGGTCCGCGGGCTAAGCAGCAGACTGAAGCAACTGACAGGTTCTTACAATGACGTAAAACGTTCCTTAACAGGGTACCGCCTCTGCGAGGCACCCCACGACCGCGGGTCCCGTGCGGGACCCAAAGCAGTCGATTCACGCTGTGAATGTTGCCGCTGACTGGTCAGCCAGTTCCGGCGTGGCCGTCATTCCGGTCGACGACGGCACCCTTGAGGTACTGCTCGACGGCGTTTTCCGGCACGCGGTAGGAGCGGCCGAACCGCACGGCCGGCATCTCCCCCGAATGCACAAGACGGTACACAGTCATTTTCGATACCCGCATAAGTTCCGCGACTTCGGCCACGGTCAAAAAACGGGCCTTGGAGAAGTTGGCCTCCGTAGACATTTCCCTATTCCTTTGCTCAAGCGAACGGCAGCCCCACCTGTTGACATGGCGGTGTGCCGATGCTGAGCCATCAAACAACCATGTGTTAGCAACACTAGTTGCTCATGGTGCCAAAGTGAAAGACTTCCTCAGGAATCCCCACACGATTTCCGCAGGAATCTCGAAAATCCCGCGGCACGCTCCTCCTCCTGCTCCTCCCTCAGGCACGGGTCCGCCGCGTGCGGGCCGAGGCGGCCAGCTGGCCCAGTACCGACGCCGTCACGTCCCAGTCCATGCAGGCATCCGTGACGCTCTGGCCGTAGACCAGCCCGTCCCGTCCGGAGCCGGTAACGGCGTTGACATCAAGGTTCTGGGCCCCGCCCACCAGGAAGCTCTCGAGCATGACGCCGGCGATGGCCCCGGCGGCGGCTCCGGCACTTTCCAGCTGCGCACCGATTTCGAGGGCGACCTCGGCCTGGCGGTGGTGGTTCTTGCCGCTGTTGGCGTGGCTGGCGTCGACGATCAGACGGGGGTTGAGCTGCTTCGCGGCGAGTTTCGCTGAGGCCGCTTCAACATCGGCGGCTGAGTAGTTGGGGCCCTTGCGTCCGCCGCGGAGGATGACGTGGGTGTCCGGGTTGCCGGCGGTAGCCACAAGCGCCGCCCGGCCGTCGTCGTCGATCCCGAGGAACGCCTGGGCGGCAGCGGCGGCGCTGCACGCGTCCAGCGCCACCTGGAGATCGCCGTCGGTCCCGTTCTTGAAGCCGATCGGCATCGACAGCCCGGAGGCCAGCTGGCGGTGGATCTGGCTCTCCGTGGTGCGGGCGCCGATCGCGCCCCAGGCGACCAGGTCCGCGACGTACTGGGGGCTGATGGGCTCGAGGAACTCGGTGGCGGTGGGCAGGCCGAGGGCGGTGACCTGGCGCAGGAAGGACCGGGCCGCGCGCAGGCCCGCGGCGATGTCGTGGCTGCCGTCCAGCCGAGGGTCGTTGATCAGGCCCTTCCAGCCCACCGTGGTGCGCGGCTTTTCGAAGTAGGTGCGCATGACGATCAGCAGGTCTTCGCGGTGCTTCTCTGCCTGGCTGACCAGCCGGCGGGCGTATTCCAGGCCCGCCTTGGGGTCGTGGATGGAGCAGGGGCCCACGATGACGAGCAGCCTGTCGTCCACACCGTCCAGGATGGCCCGGACCTCGTCCCGGCCCCGTCCGACCACCTCGGCCAGGCGGGCCTCCAGGGGCAGTTCCGCCATGATGTCCTGCGGGGTGGGCAGCGGGGTGAACTCGCTGACGCGCAGGTTCGAGGTGGAGTGTTGGGGGCCGGTGGCTGCTTCGATGCTCATATTCGGGTCCTGTTCCGGGTGCGGAGCGGGCCCTGGTCAGAACCCGCCGAAGAAATGGCGAAGGGCAGAGAATAATCTCTGCCCTGATGGCTCTGAAGGAAAGTTGGATGCGTGTCAGTTAGACGCGGGCCCCTCCAGAGCCAACGAAAAATACGCATACCAACGGTTAGTCATAGCGTTGACGATAGCCCCGGAGCCGCGGCCGGAGCAAACGCCGGGCGTAACAATCCACGGGCGGCCAGTTCCGGGCGGCCCAGGACCAGGTCCGTGGTCGCCGGGCAGGCACGTCGCGGCGGTGTTCGCCGGCGCTGCCGCGACATGACATTTCGACGCACACCGGCACCACCTAGAGTGTGAGGAAACCCAGCACAGCATCCGATCCGCAAATGGAGGCAGCCATGACGCACACCGTCCCGCCCGGCAACCCCGAGGCTCCGACCACTCCCGCGGCCACGGCCCCTGGCCCTGCTGTCTCCGCGTCCGGGCAGCACACAGCCGCGGCCGCCCGCGGGCTCCCCGCCGCGCTGAAGCGCCGCGTGCCCAAGTACGCCGACTTTGCTCCCCTGATGCAGTTCAAGAAGCCGGAATTCAGCAGGGCCGCCAGGCTGCGCCGTGCCAGCACCATCTGGGACCTGCGGGACATGGCCAAGCGCCGCACACCCCAGGCGCCCTTCGATTACACGGACGGCGCCGCCGAGGCCGAAATCTCCCTCCGCCGCGCCCGCCAGGCGTTCCTGGACATTGAATTCCGGCCCGGGGTCCTGCGGGACGTCTCCAGCATCGACCTCAGCACTGACATCCTGGGCGGGCCGTCCCGCCTCCCGGTGGGGATCGCGCCCACCGGCTTCACCCGGATGATGCAGTCCGAGGGCGAATACGCCGGTTCCCAGGCCGCCGCAGCCGCCGGCATTCCGTACACCCTCTCCACCATGGGCACGGCGTCGCTCGAGGACGTGGCCGCCGCCGCACCCACGGGCCGCAACTGGTTCCAGCTGTACCTGTGGACGGACCGCGAGCGTTCACTGGAACTGATCCAGCGTGCCGCCGCGGCGGGCAATGACACGCTCATGGTCACGGTGGACACCGCCGTCGCCGGCGCCAGGCTCCGCGACGTCCGCAACGGCATGACCATCCCGCCCGCCCTGACACTCAAGACCGTACTGGATGCGTCCTACCGGCCCGCGTGGTGGTTCAACTTCCTCACCCACGAGCCGCTGACTTTCGCGTCGCTGTCCCGCTACACGGGCACGGTCGCGGACCTCATCAACTCCATGTTCGATCCCACCCTGACCTTTGCCGACCTCGACTGGCTGCGCGAGACGTGGAAGGGCAAGCTCGTGGTCAAGGGCATCCAGACGGTCGACGACGCCCGCAAGGTGGTGGACCATGGCGCGGACGGGATTGTGCTCTCCAACCACGGCGGCCGCCAGCTGGACCGGGCACCGATTCCGTTCCACCTGCTCCCGGAGGTCTCCGCGGCGCTGAAGGCGGACCGCAGCGACGCGGCGATCATCCTGGACACCGGCATCATGAGCGGCGCGGACATCATCGCCGCCCTCGCCCTCGGCGCCGACTTCACGCTGATCGGCCGTGCCTACCTGTACGGGCTCATGGCCGGCGGGCGGGCCGGCGTGGACCGTGCCCTCCAAATCCTGGAGAAGGACATGGAACGCACCATGGCACTGCTGGGCGTCAGCCGGGTCGCGGAGCTCACCCCCGGGCACGTGCGGATCCTCCGCACCTAGCACCTATGACAGGCCCCCGGCGCCCGAACGATCGGCCGGGTCCGCACTTGGGGCGGAACGGACGGCCGCAGCGCATACCCAGGGCGGCATACGCGGGCAGGACAGCCTACTTCTTGCGGCCGAACTTGGGCAGGTTGGCGAGGAGATCGGCGGCCCTGGTGGCGGCCCGGCCCACGGTCCGCCCGATCTGCTGGGGCATCTTGTCCTCCCCCGCCGTTCCCACCGGAATGACGACGGCGGGGCTCAGCGGGCTGCCGGCAGGGCGGCCCGCGAGTGCTGCGGCGGGTTGCGCGGCGACCGGTTGCGGGACGGCAGGTTGCGGGACGGCAGGTTGCGGAACCGCGGCGGCCAGGCCTTCCGGGACGGCGGCGGGGCCGGCTTCGGGGTGGAGGGCTGCGGCCGAGGCCGCCGTCGCGGCGGGGCCGACGTCGAACGCCTGCAGCCAGGTGGCGATCCCGGCGAGCGGCTTGGGGTTGAGCGTGTAATACCGCTTCTGGCCCTGGGCGCGCATGCTCACCAGGTCCGCTTCCCGGAGGACTTTGAGATGCTTGGAAATGGTGGGCTGGCTTGCTTCAAGCTCCTGGACCAGTTCCCCCACCGCTTTGTCCCCCTTGCGGAGGGCTATCAGAATGTCACGCCTGGTTGCCTCAGCAATGACGGCAAATACGTCGTCTGTCACCATGCCCTCCACACTAGCGACATATACGCCAGATGGCATCCACGAATTGTTCCGTTGGTGCAAGCCCCCAAGCCCGGCCCGGATTCAGTCGAACCAGGGATCCAGTCCGTGCAGGGGAAACACTTCCTTGCGGGTGGCCATGATGGTGCGGTCCACGTCGTCGTTGGGGTCGAAACCCACTTCCCAGGACCGCCACCAGAGGTCCACGTCGTCGCCCATCGCCTCGGGAGGCTCCACGCCGAACCTGGCGCCGTACTTGTCTCTGACGTAGTTGCGCCAGTCCTCCGGAACCGGGGTGCGCAACGGCACCGGGCGGCCGGCGGCGATGGCTATGAGGTGGCTCCAGGACCGCGGCACCACGCTGACTACGTTGTAGCCGCCGCCCCCGGTGGAAATCCACCGGTTCTCGCAGTAGCGCGCGGCGAGGTTGCCGATCGCCGTGGCGGCCTCGCGCTGGCCGTCCACGCTGATGTTCAGGTGGGTGAGCGGGTCAAGCCGGTGCGAGTCGCAGCCGTGCTGGCTGACGATCACTTCCGGTTCGAACGCGCCAATGAGCTGGGGCACGACGGCGTGGAAGGCCCGCAGCCACCCGGCGTCAACGGTGCCGGCCGGGAGGGCGACGTTCACGGCGCTGCCCTGCGCGTTCGGTCCGCCGATCTCGTTGGCAAACCCGGTGCCCGGGAAGAGGGTCAGCCCGGATTCGTGCAGCGAAATGGTCAGGACGCGCGGATCGTCCCAGAAGATGCTTTGCGTGCCGTCGCCGTGGTGCGCATCAACGTCGACGTAGGCCACCCGCCGGACGCCGCCGTCGAGGAGCCGCTGGACCGCGAGGGCGGCGTCGTTGTAGATGCAAAAACCGCTCGCGCGGTCCCGGGAGGCGTGGTGCATCCCGCCGCCGAAGTTCACGGCCCGCACGGCGCTGCCGTCCAGGACAGCTGCGGCCGCCAGCAGGGAGCCGCCGGCCAGCCGGGCGCTGGCTTCGTGCATGCCGGCAAAGGCGGGGTCGTCCTCGGTTCCGAGACCCCTGGCGTGGTCGGAGGTGTCCGGGTTTTCGCTCACGCGCCGCACGGCGGCCACAAACTCCAGGCTGTGGACCGCGCACAGCTCCGCGTCGGTGGCGACGTCCGGAGCCGCTACCGTGACATGGTCCAGATCCAGCAGTCCAAGGCTGCCGGCCAGCTTCGCTGTGAGCTCCATGCGCTCCGGCGCCATCGGGTGGGAGTGGCCAAAGTTGTAGGCAGTCATGGCTGGGGACCACACCACCGTCGTTGGCAGCGCGGTCTGAGCGAGTCCGGGCAGGAATGTCATCAATCACAGGCTACCCGAGCGGTCCCCGGCTTCCCGCGCGCGCACGGGCGTTCCCCCGGCCATTACCCGGTGTTTAGTGGTTTACTACTTGGGGAAGAAGTTTCAACCGAGGAAGAACATGACGCAAAGCCAGTCGAGGTCCACGAGCCCGGCCAGCTGGCAGCCAGGCATGCCGGAGCGGGAAGGCCTGTGGATCTTCACACGCCTGCGCGACTTCATTGACAGCATCGCGAACAGCTCGCCCGCCCGCCTGGCGCTCTCGGCGTTCGGCGTCGTGATCTTGGTCTTCACCGCTTTGCTCTCGCTGCCCTTAGCTTCCGCGACGGGACAGGTCACACCGCTGCATCAGGCGTTCTTCACCGCGTCGTCAGCTGTCTGCGTCACGGGCCTGACCGTGGTCTCTACGGCTGTGCACTGGTCCTTCTTCGGCCAGCTCGTGATCCTGGTCGGCATTTTCGTGGGCGGCCTGGGCACCTTGACCCTCGCGTCGCTGCTGGCGCTCATGGTGAGCAAGAGACTTGGTGTCCGCGGCAAGCTGATCGCCCAAGAGGCCATGAACGCCGGCCGGCTCGGCGAAGTCGGCACGCTGCTCCGGATCGTGATCGTGACCTCCGTCGTGATCGAGGCGGCCCTGGCCGTGACCCTGATCCCCCGCTTCCTGCTCCTTGGGGAGAGTTTCCCCCAGGCCCTCTGGCACGGGGTCTTCTACGCCATTTCATCGTTCAACAACGCCGGTTTCACGCCGCATTCGGACGGAATCGTGCCGTACGAAACCGATCTCTGGATCCTCGTCCCGTTGATGCTCGGCGTGTTCCTGGGCAGCCTGGGCTTCCCCGTGGTCATGGTGCTGCACCAGAACGGGCTGCGGTGGAAGAAATGGAACCTCCACACCAAGCTGACCATCCAGGTGTCCTTCATACTCCTGGCCGCCGGCACGGTCCTGTGGGGCTTCCTGGAGTGGGACAACCTGCGCACCATCGGGGACATGGACCTCGGCGACAAGATCACGCATGCGCTGTTTGCCTCAGTCATGTTGCGCTCCGGCGGCTTCAACCTCGTGGACCAGAACCACATGGAGTCCACCACCATGTTGCTCTCTGATGCCCTCATGTTCGCCGGCGGAGGTTCCGCATCCACGGCGGGCGGCATCAAGGTCACCACCATCGCGGTGATGTTCCTGGCGATCACCGCCGAGGCCCGCGGCGACGCGGACGTGAAAATCTACGGCCGCACCATCCCCGAGGGCACCATGCGCGTGGCCATCTCGGTGATCGTCGCCGGCGCCACCCTCGTCTCGGTCTCGGCCCTCCTGCTCCTGCATATCAGCCATGCCTCCCTGGACCGGGTCCTGTTTGAAACCATTTCCGCCTTCGCCACGGTGGGCCTCAGCACCAACCTCAGTGCAGAGTTGCCGCCGGAGGGGGTTTACGTCCTCGCGTTGCTCATGTTTGCCGGGCGCGTCGGGACGGTCACCCTTGCCGCCGGCCTGGCCCTGCGCCAGCGCAGCCAGCTGTATCACTACCCGGAAGAGAGACCGATCATTGGCTAGTTCCTCAGGCGCCGTCAACCGCCCCGCCCACAATGCCCCCGTGCTGGTGATCGGGCTGGGCCGTTTTGGTGCATCCACCGCAGAACAGTTGGTCAAGCAGGGCCGGGAGGTCCTGGCCATTGAACGCGACCGCACCCTGGTCCAGAAGTGGGCGAGCGTCCTGACGCACGTGGTGGAAGCCGACGCCACCAACATCGATGCCCTCCGCCAGCTCGGCGCCCAGGAATTCAGTTCCGCCGTCGTGGGCGTGGGCACCTCGATCGAATCCTCGGTGCTGATCACGGTGAACCTCGTGGACCTCGGAATCGAACACCTCTGGGTCAAGGCCATCACGCCCTCGCACGGCAAGATCCTCACCCGCATCGGCGCCAACCACGTCATCTACCCGGAGGCCGACGCCGGCGTCCGCGCCGCGCACCTGGTCTCCGGGCGCATGCTGGACTTCATCGAGTTTGACGACGACTTCGCGATCGTCAAGATGTACCCGCCGCGCGAAACCGTGGGCTTCACCCTCGATGAGTCCAAGGTCCGGTCCAAGTACGGCGTCACGATCGTGGGAGTGAAGTCCCCGGGCGAGGACTTCACCTACGCTCGGCCGGAAACCAAGGTTTCCTCGCGGGACATGCTCATCGTTTCGGGCCACGTGGACCTGCTCGAACGGTTTGCTGCCCGCCCCTAGGCCACAACCGGAGCCTGCGGCTCCGGGGCCTGCCCGGAGCCGGGCCGGCTCAGGCGAGCTGGCGCGTGATTTCTGCGGCGCGCTCAGCCGCCGCGCGGGCGCCGTCGGCAATGATGGCCGGCAGTCCGCGCTCGTCAAAGGTGGCGATGGCCCGTTCCGTGGTGCCGTTCGGGCTCGTGACCGCCTTGCGCAATGCGGCAGGATCCGCGCCGGGCTCGGCCAGCATGAAGCCCGCCCCGGCGACAGTCTCGCGGGCCAGCAACAGCGACAGCTCCGGGTCCAGGCCCAGTCGTGCCCCGGCCTCGGCCATGGCCTCCGCCAGGTAGAAGGCGTAGGCCGGGCCCGAGCCGCTGATCGCGGAGAGGGCGTCCACCTGCTCTTCCGGGATCTCCACGACCGTGCCGGCGGCGGCGAGGATGTCCTTGGCGCGCTGGAGCTGCCCGGCGGAGCAGCTGGTCCCCGGCGAGACGGAGACGACGCCGCGGCCCAGCTTCGCCGGCGTGTTCGGCATCGTGCGGATGACGGGCTGGCCGGCCGGCAGCGCCGCTTCCAGCTGCTCCAGTGACACGGCGGCCGCAACGCTGATGACAATCGTGCCCGGTGAAAGGGATCCGCTGATTTCCCGGGCCAGGTCCGCGATCCCCACGGGTTTGACGCCCAGGATCACGACGGCGGAGCCGGTGGCGGCCTGTTTATTGTTGTCCGGCTCTTCTTCGCCCGCGATGGCCGTGATCCCGTGGTGGCGCTGGGCCAGCTCGGCCGCGCGCCCGGCCCGGCGGACGGTCGCGACAATGTCGCCCGGGTCGACGCCGCCGTCGATCAGCCCCGCCATAATTGCCTCGTTCATCGACCCACAGCCCAGGAATGCGATTCGGTTGCTCATCTCCCCATCATTGCAGTCTGACGTGATTCCCAGCCAGCTCCCACCTTCAGCGCAGTCAGCGCACAACTTTGGAACCTAACATTGTAACTACCTCATTGAGGGTGCGAGTGATGCAGCAGGCATGCGGATGCCTGCGCGGCACCGGTGGTTGCAGCGGGTTTTCCCATTTTCCCGCAGCGTACCGCCGGTGCCTTTGCCGTTTAAAGCCCCCGATTAAAGCCCCCGCGGCGGAGCCGGCCACCACCCGGGGACGCCGTCGGATTGCCAGCGAACACACAGGGAAAACTCGCTGCACACCCATGATCGGCCATTACCTTGGAAAGTGCCTCAACAGGTGCGAGTGATGATAGCCGGTTCCCCCGGAGCCGGCGGTGCGCCGGGCGATTTGCAGCAGAGTTCCCCCAAGTCCTGCTCCAGATCGCCCGGCCCTACTCTTTTAACCGGCGTGAACGGGCCCGCCACGGGGCGCGGCCCTGCCCAGGTTTCTAACCGTCTGCGGCCCCGCCGAACACCGGGCTGCGGAGCCTGCCTTCCAGGAACCGGCGTTCCGCGGCGCTGCCGGCAAGGGCCAAGGCCCGCTTGTAGCCTTCGGCGGCCTCCGGATAGCGGCGCAGGCGCACCAGGAAGTCGGCACGGACGGCGTGGAAGAGGTAGTAGGTGTCCAGTCCCAGGCCCTCGACCGCCGCCAGCCCGGCAACGGGCCCATGGAGCTCTGCCAGGGCCACGGCGCGGTTCAGCGCCACGACAGGACCCGGCGCGACGGCCAGGAGCTGGTCATACAACTGCAGGATCTGCGCCCAGTCGGTGTCCCCGGCGGTCGCGGCGTCGCTGTGGACGGCGTTGATCGCCGCCTGGAGCTGATACGGTCCGGGCCGGTTCCGGCGCAGGCACCGGCGCACCAGCTCACGGCCTTCGGCGGCCAGGGCGCTGTCCCAGTGCCCCCGGTCCTGGGCCGCGAGCAGCACCAATCCCCCGTCGGGCGTGAATCGCGCGGCGCGGCGGGACTCGATGAGCAGCATCAGCGCCAGCAGCCCCGCCGCTTCCGGCTCGTCCGGCATCAGCGACGCCAACAGCCTGCCGAGCCGGATAGCTTCCGTGCAGAGCTCCTTACGTTCCAGGCCGCCGGCGGGGCCCGCCGTGTAGCCCTCGTTGAAAATGAGGTATACCACCGCCAGCACCGATTGGAGCCGTTCGGGCAGGTCGGCGCCCTGCGGGACCCGGAATGGGACTTTGGCATCCCGGATTTTCGCTTTGGCCCGGACCAGCCGCTGCGCCATGGTCGCTTCCGGGACCAGGAAGGCCCTGGCGATTTCCGCCGTCGTCAATCCACCCAGAAGCCGCAGCGTCAGCGCCACCTGGGCGGACCCGGCCAGGGCAGGATGGCAGCACGTGAAAATCAGCCGCAAAGTATCGTCGTCCACGTCCTCGACCCCTGACTGCTCCGCCAGGAACTGCTCTTCGGCGGCCGGCGCGGGTCCGGCCCCGGACCGCGCCGCCGCGAGCAGGGCCGCCTGTGCGTGCTTGTCCTCGCGTGAGGCTTCCCGCCGCAGCCGGTCAATCGCCCGGTGCCGTGCCGTCGTGATGATCCAGCCAGCCGGGCTGGGCGGGACGCCGGCCGAGGGCCAGCGCTGGACCGCCGCGGCAAAGGCATCCTGGACGGCGTCCTCGGCAATATCGATGTTCCCGAACGTCCGCGTCAGAACGGCTACGGCGCGGCCGTACTCGCGCCGGAACACCCGGGCGATGTCCGCCTCGGTCGCTGCCTCATGTCCACGGCGCTCACCCACACCAGCACCCCCGACCCGGCGGCTAGTGCTGGAACGGACGGACTTCAACGGGAAGTGTGGTGGCGCCGGCCAGCTTCCTTGCCCAGCCAAGGGCCGCGTCCAGATCCTCGGCCTCGATCACGGTGAATCCGCCGAGGTGCTCCTTGCCTTCGGTGAACGGCCCGTCGGTCACCAGGATCTCGCCCCCGTTGGGCCGCAGGACTGTCGCGGACTCCGCCGGGTGGAGACCCGCGGCGAACACCCAGGCCCCCGCCGCCTGCATTTCATGGTTCAGGGCCGCCAGGTCACGCATGATGGGTTCGAGGAACTCAGGGTCCGGGGCGGGGCCGTCCGGCTGGTAAATGCTGAGCAGGTACTGCGTCATTTCGGGTGCCTCCTTGTCGAATCAGCCGGCTCCGTGCCGGCCTCTCAGCAATTACACGATCGAGGACGCTCCGGATCGACACCGTCACGACATCCGCCACTGGCCCAAGCCGTCTCAGAGAGCCTTTTCCGGCGATAGGAGCCGCGCCGGCGGTTGCTCCGCCACATGCGGCGCGGGATCGATCGGCCCCTCAAACACCAGCTGGTCCAGGCGGCGGAGGATGAGTCCCTCACGCAGGGCCCACGGGCAGGTCACCATGCTGTCGAACTTGAACATTTCCAGTGCCGCTTCCGCGACGAGGGCGCCGGCGAGGACCTGCGGCGCGCGGGCCTCGGAGACGCCGGGCAGGTGGAGCCTGTCCCCTATCTCCATGGCCGAGATCCGCTGCGCCCAGAGCCCGAGGTCGAGGGCCAGCAGCTCCCGCTTGACGTAGGGCCCGGCGCCGCTGGGGGCGGCCCCGGCAATCCTGGCGAGGGACCGGAAAGTTTTGGACGTGCCCGCGACGAGGTTGGGCGGGCCCAGCTTCTCGAATTTGCGCACCGCGGGTTTGAGCGTGGAGCGGATGTAGCGGCGCAGCTCCTTGATGCTCTTGGCCGAGGGCGGGTCCTCGGGCAGCCAGTCGCGCGTCAGCCGGCTGGCACCGAGCGGAACGGACATCGCCAGCTCGGGCAGCTCGTCCTGTCCGAGGGCCATCTCGAAGGAGCCGCCGCCGATGTCCAGGTTCAGGATGGGCCCGGCACCCCAGCCGTACCAGCGCCGGACTGCGAAGAAGGTCATGGACGCCTCTTCGCTGCCCGTAAGCTCCCGGAGGGTGACGGTGGTTTCATGTTTGACGCGGGCCAGGACGTCAGCGCCGTTGGTGGCCTCGCGGATGGCCGAGGTGCAGAACGCGAGAAGGTCGTCGGCTTTGTGTTTGGCCGCGAATTCCCACGCCTCGAGGACGAACTCGACCAGTTCATGCTGCCCGTCGTCGTCGATGTTTCCGTCGTCGTCGAGGTACTGCACGAGCGAGAGCCGCCGCTTATGCGAGGCGTAGGGCACCGGGCGGGCGCCGGGATGGGCGTCGACCAGCAGGAGATGGACAGTGTTGGACCCGATGTCGAGGACGCCTAGACGCATGCTGCCATTATTCCCCCCACGGAGCGGACGGCCTAGCTGCGACAGCGGTATTCGCGAAGAATACCGCCGTCGCAGTCTGGCCGGTTACGGGCCTAAGCCGGGTCGGCAGTGCCGTCCGCGGGCTCGTCCGTTGGCTTGAAGTCGCGGCGGATGTTGGCCACGCCCTCCGGGTCGATTTCAAAGCCGTAGGCGGCACCGGGGTTGATCACCATGCCGAGCTCTGCGCCGAGGTTGCCGATGATCGCGGCGCCCTGCGTGCCCAGCACGTTCGGGGCGGCGGCGAGATACTGCTCGGTGACGCGGCTCGGGTGCGAGAAAACGGCCAGGACGGGCTTGCCGGAGGAATTGGCGAGGACCAGCGGCTCCACCTGCGAGTCGGGGCCCTCAAGGGCGTCGGAGCTGACCACATAGACCTCGTTGTTGAGGAAGGCCAGGATCACGTCCACCGGGTTGGCGTCCGGCTGCTCCCCCCGGGCGAGCTGCTCCTCGAGTTCGTTCAGCGGCTGGTTGTCCAGGTGTGCGGGCTGTTCAGTCATATTCCTACTCGACCCGGTAATTTCCGGCGAATCGGCAGGTTTCCGGCGATTTCGGCGTGCTGCCTACTTCTTGGCCGGGGCCTTCCGCGCGGGCGCCTTCCGGGCCGTCGTCGTGCGCTTGACCGGGCCCTTGGCCCGTTTCTCCGCGAGGAGTTCGACGGCGCGTTCCCGGGTCAGCTCCTCGATCGAGGTGGTGCGCGGCACGGTGATGTTGGTGATGCCGTCGGTGATGTACGGGCCGAACCGGCCTTCCTTCACCACGATGTTCTTCTCCGAGACCGGGTCCGGTCCGAATTCGGCCAGCGGCGGCACGGCGGCACGGGCGCCGCGCTGCTTGGGCTGCGAGTAGATCTCCAGCGCCGCCTCGAGGGTGATCGTGAAGATCTCCTCTTCGGAGCCGATGGAGCGGGAGTCCGTGCCCTTTTTCAGGTACGGGCCGAACCGGCCGTTCTGCACCGTGATCGGGTTGCCGTCGGCGTCCTGGCCAAGCACGCGGGGCAGGCTCATGAGCTGCAGCGCCTCGTCCAGCGTGATGCTGTCGACGCTCATGGACGCGAACAGGGACCCGGTGCGCGGCTTGGCCTTAACGGGCTTCTTCGGCGGCTTGGGCTTGCCGTTCTTGTAATACTCAAGGGGCTGGTTGGCCACCTGTTCCTCGGTCATCTCCGGGATGATCTCGGTGACGTAGGCGCCGTAGCGGCCGTTCTTGGCCACGATCGTGTGCCCGGTGTGCGGGTCCGCGCCCAGGACGCGCTCCTCCGGGGCAGCGGTCTCCATGAGTTCAACGGCTTTGGCGGCCGTGAGCTCGTCCGGGGCCAGGTCCTCGGGGACGTTGGCGCGGGCCGCCTCAACCACCTCGCCGGTCTCGGGATCCACCGTCGCGGTGGAGCTTTCCAGGTACGGGCCGAACTTGCCGACCCGGAGGGTGATCGCGTCCGTGATGGGGATGGAGTTGATCTCGCGGGCATCGATCTCGCCGAGGTTGTTCACGATGCTCAGCAGGCCGGGCTCGGAGTCCTCACCGAAGTAGAAGTGCTTGAGCCACGCGGGTCCGGCCGCCTGGCCGTTGGCGATCTTGTCCAGGTCCGCTTCCATGTCGGCCGTGAACTCGTAGTCCACGTAGTCGTGGAAGTGCTGTTCGAGGAGCCGGATCACGGAGAACGCGATCCAGCTCGGGACCAGCGCAGAGCCCTGCTTCCGGACGTAGCCGCGGTCCTGGATCGTGGAGATGGTGGAGGCATAGGTCGACGGGCGGCCGATGCCCTTCTTTTCCAGCTCCGCAGTCAGCGAGGCTTCGGTGTAGCGCGGCGGCGGCGAGGTCTCGTGGCCGACGGCGACAATGTCGCTGGCAGTGAGCGCGTCGTCCTTGGCCACGTTGGGCAGCCGGCGTGCTTCCTCGGACTCGTCGTCGCCGCGGCTTTCGTCCTTGCCTTCTTCGTAGGCGGCGAGGAAGCCGGGGAAGGTGATGACGGTGCCCGACGCCGAGAATTCGGCGTCGCGGCGGTCGGCCGGGTCGCCAACGGTGACGGCGCCGAGGCGGATCGTGGCGGTGGAGCCCTTGGCGTCAGCCATCTGCGAGGCGACCGTGCGCTTCCAGATGAGCTCGTACAGGCGGAATTCGTCACCGGAGAGCTGCTGGGCCACCTGGGCCGGGGTGCGGAAGGAGTCGCCGGCGGGACGGATGGCCTCGTGGGCTTCCTGCGCGTTCGCTGCCTTGCCGCTGTAGACCCGCGGCGACTGCGGCACGTACTCGGGGCCATACAGCTCGGAGGCCTGGCGCCGGGCGGCCGTGACGGCCTCGTTGCTCAGCGCGGACGAGTCCGTACGCATATAGGTGATGTAACCGTTTTCGTAGAGCCGCTGGGCCACCTGCATCGTGCTCTTCGAGGAGAACCGCAGCTTGCGGCCGGCCTCCTGCTGCAGGGTGGAGGTGGTGAACGGCGCCGCCGGGCGGCGGGTGTACGGCTTGGTGTCGACGGAGCGGACGCGGAAGTCGGCGTCCTGCAGCCCCGCCGCGAGCGAGGTGGCGAGTTCCTCGTTGAGGTGGACGGCGTTGCGGGAGGTGAGCTCGCCGTTGTCGTTGAAGTCCCGGCCGCTGGCGACCTTGGCACCGTCGACGGCGGCGAGTTTGGCCTTGAAGGAACCGGAACCGGCGCCGAACTGGCCGGTGAGGTCCCAGTAGGAGGCGGCCTTGAAGGCCATCCGCTCGCGTTCGCGGTCCACCACCATGCGGGTGACGACGGACTGCACGCGGCCGGCGGAGAGGCCGCGGGCCACCTTGCGCCACAGCACCGGGGAGATCTCATAGCCGTAGAGCCGGTCCAGGACGCGCCGGGTCTCCTGGGCGTCGACCAGGTCCTGGTCGACATCGCGCAGGTTGTCCATGGCCCGGTGGATGGCTTCCTTGGTGATTTCACCGAAGGTCATCCGGTAAACGGGAACCTTGGGCTTGAGCACTTCCAGCAGGTGCCACGCGATGGCCTCGCCCTCGCGGTCCCCATCGGTTGCGAGATAGAGAGCGTCGGCGTCTTTGAGCTGCGCCTTGAGCTCGGCGACCTTCTTTTTCTTGTCCGAGGACACCACGTAGTAGGGCTTGAAGTCGTTGTCGATGTCGACGGCGAACTTGCCCAGCGGGGTCTTCTTCAGTTCCGCGGGGAGCTCCGAGGGCTGCGGGAGGTCGCGGATGTGACCAATGGAGGCCTCCACTATGAAGCCTTCGCCGAGGTACTTGGCGATGGTCTTGCTCTTGGCGGGAGACTCCACAATCACGAGTTTCTTGCCGGTTTTGGCCTTGCTTGGCACGGTGCTCCTACAGAAAAAGGTGGCTCGGGCAGATGCGCCCATACCCGCCTAGTTCACCATATTTTGCAGAATCCCGCGCATCCGGCCGGAAATGACGGCCCGGCGGACGCGGCTTCCGGCCGCAATAAGGCCACGTGCCGGCCGGCCCCTGAGGGCGCCCCGGATGCGGTTCAGCGCCGTGCCCGCGACCGGTGCAGGCCTTCCCGGCGGCGGGCTCAGTCCTTGCCGGCGGCGGGCTTGACGGGGGCGGGCTTTGCGGCGGCGGGTTTGGCGGCCGCCGGGCCGCGGTCGTCCGGAATCATCGACCACATCGTTGCCATACGTTCGGCACCTTCGGGCAGGTGGTCCGGATCCTCGAGTTCGTAGTCCCGCAGCAGGTCGAAGATCCGCCGCGTCAGTTCGGCGCGCTGGTCCGGCGTCAGGTACAGCAGATTGCTGGCCAGCACCACCGAGGACGGCCCGTCGGCGGTGTCGCCGCTCTCGCGCCGGGCGTTGCGGGCCGTGGCGTAGGCACGGACCCGGCGGCGGTAGGCGTCGAGCTCGAGGTCCAGGACGGCGAGTTCGGGGCTGGCCACTCCCCCCAGCGAGTGGATGGTGAAATCTGTGCCGGCCGCCTGCCAGCGCCGCTCCCGGGCATCCCCCGCGGTGGCGGCGGGAATCACGATGCCCCACTTCTGCAGTGCCCGCAGGTGGTAGCTCATGGCACTGGGGGTCAGCCCGGTCTGCGCGGCAAGCTCGGTGGCCGTCCGGCTCACCTGCGTGGAATACAGTTCGGAAATGACCTCCAGCCGGGCGGCGTGGGCCAAGGCACGGATCGCCTTCGGGTCGGTGATTTCCACTTGCTTCTCCGGACGGTGCCGGCGCCTGGTGGCCGGCGGAGCCATTGACTCCGCCGGCGGGGTTTCTGCGTTCACTCCTCCAGTGTATCCAGCCCCGCCAAACTATGAAAGAAATGCTTGACATTTGTTTTGCCGCCGGACTAGGTTCCTTTTTATGAAACATACACTTCATAAATTGCCGGCACCCGCAACCGGCGTGCCGCCCCTGTGGCGCAACCGCGACTTCCTGATTGCCGGCACCGCCCGGTTCGTGGCGACGGCGGGGATGGGCGCCGTCGTCGTCAGCGTGATGCTGCATCTGCAGAACGCGGCCGCCGCCGGCGAAACTCCTGTCGCCGGGCCCTGGCTCGTGGCCGCGTACCTGCTGTGCTCAGCGCTGCCGCTGGTCCTCCTGGCCCCGTGGGCGGGCCGGCTCGCCGACACCATGGATTCGCGCACGCTGGCGACGGCGAGTTCGGCGGTCAGCGCCGCCGCCGTCGCCGGCATGGGGCTTGGCATGCAGTACCTGGAGAACTATCTGCCCGTGCTGTTTGCCATGACGTTCCTGCTCGACGCGGCCCAGTCCGTGGCCAGCCCCACCTGGCAGGCCCTTCTGCCGCGGATCGTCGGAGAGGACCGCACGCCCCGGGCCATGGGGACCATGCAGGCGACCATCATGATCGCGGGGATGGCAGGTCCCGCGGCGGGCGGCCTGCTCAGCGGCTGGGGCGGGACCGGGCTGGTGTTCACCGTGGCCAGCGGCTGCTACGTCGCCATGGGGCTGGGCGCGCTGCTGATCCGCACCCGCCGCGGCACGGCGGCCGAACGTGCCGGCCAGGCGAAGCCCGCGCTGCTGGACGGGCTGCGCCTGATCCGCCGGGACAGCCTGGTCTGGGCCCTGGTGCTGGGGGCGATGTTCTTCATCGTCGTCGGCGAGGCCACCAACGTGCTCGAGGTGTTCCTGGCCCGCAACGAACTTGGCGCCACCGAAATCCAGTACGGCCTCCTGTCCGCAGCCTTCGGCCTCGGCATGGCGGCCGGGGCCGGGATGGCCGGCAGGATCAGGACGCCGCGGGTCCGGCTGCGCGTGCTGCTGGCCGCCATGACCGGAGCCTCGGCGTGCCTGGTTCTCACCGGGATGGTCCCGAGCGTGGAACTGCTTTTTGCGGCCTACACGGGGACGGGGGTGGCCTGCGGGGTGCTGAACGCCTGTTTCGGGGCCATCGCGATTCTGCGGATTCCGGAAAGCGGGCGTGGCCAGGCGATGGCGATTGTCGGCGGGATGACGCGTGCCGTCTCCATTGGCGCGCTGGCCCTGGGCGGCCTCCTGGGCGCCCTGGTGCCGGTCCGCGTCGGCTTCGTGCTCACCGGCGCCGTCGGCGCCCTGGTGGCCCTCGCCCTCACGGCGTACGTCCTGCCGCGGTTCGGCCGGGAGGACTCCGCCGCCAACACTCCTGCGGCGGCCAAGTCGGCGGCCGGGGCAGCGGCGGACGCGGCGTTGCCGGCCGGGGCCGCGGCGGAACCGCCGTTGGCGGGCGCGGCCGCGCCGCTATCAGGCAGGCAGCAGGAAGCCGTCGCGGACGAGGTTCCCGGCTTCCTCGAGCAGGCCGGCGCGGAACTCCGCGCTGTCAAACCCCTCGTAGCCGCCCAGCAGCGCCTCGAGGGCGCCGATGATCTGCCCGACGGACAGGTCGCCGTCGCACGCTGAGACCAGGCCCGCCAGTTCGGTACTGAGCAGGTTGGTGCGGCGCAGCCCGGCACCCTGCCGCAGCAGGATGACGCCGGGGTGTTCCGCACCGGGGCGCTGGTGCCGTTCTTCGGTGACGTCCTCCGCGACCAGCAGGTGGGCGGCGGCCAGATCATGGCCGGCCAGCCAGTCGGAACGCTCGACGGCGGCGCCCAGGTGTGGCCCTACCGGCTGTTCGATCGGGTAGGTGATCTCCTCGAAGCGAGACAGTACCCGCCCGGCGCCGTCGGCAGGCCTCCGCAGCCAGATCATTCCGAAGCCGATTCCGGTCACATTGCGCGAGGCGAAGTCGTCCAGGTAGGCCGCGTACGAGTCCTCGTAGAGCCGGCGGTCGCGGCTTTCCGAGGCGTCCTGCAGCCAGGTCTCGGCGTACTGTTCGGGGCCCACCTGCTCGCGCTGGATGAACCAGACGTCGGTGGCCGGGCCGGCCCAGCCCTGGGGCCGGTCGGCCCAGCCGGCGCCGGCCGTGATCTCCCAGTTGCCGAGAAGCTGGGCCGTTCCGCCCGGGGCAAGGACCGAGGGCAGCGCATGGACCAGCGAGGATACAATCTCGTCCCCCGGCAGGCCGCCGTCGCGGTACGTGAACTGGTCCGTGGCGGTCTCGCCCAGGCTGCGGGGGGTGATGACGAAGGGCGGGTTGGAGACCACCAGTTCGAACTCCTGCCCCGCGACGGGGTCCAGCAGGGATCCGAGTCTCAGGCTGACGCGGGCGTCCAGGTCGGCCGGGTCCAGGTGCAGTTCGGCGGCGTTGAGCAGCAGGTTGAACCGGGTAAACGCCAAGGCGCGTTCGGAGATGTCCGTGGCGGTCACGTGCTCGGCGTGGTGCAGCAGGTGGAAGGTCTGGATGCCGCAGCCGGTGCCGAGGTCGAGGGCCCTGGCAACATGGCGGCGGGCGGTGACCTGGACCAGGGTGGTGGAGGCCTGCCCAATCCCCAGGACGTGGTCGTGACGAAGAACGCCGGCGCGCTGGTGGGCTGCGAGGTCGCTGGCCACCCAGAGGTCTGCTCCGCCGGCGCTGGTCCCGTCTTCCCCCACGGTCGGGTCCCAGCCGTACGGCCTGAGGTCCACCCTGGCCTGGACCAGGTCCCCGCCCGCAGGCTCCACGAGCCCAAGTTCCATTAGCCCCTTGGTACGGATGCCGGGGAGGGCGGCGTCGAGCGTCGCCGCGGGCTGCGGTTCAGACAGAAGCCAGAGACGCACGACGCCGGCGAGCGCCGCCGTTGCCGGCTCCCCGAGGGAACGCCCGGTGACGATCAGGGCCGGGATGAGCTGGTCCCGGCCCAGGGCCGAGTGCGCGGCCTCGCCGAGCAGCTCCGCAACCCCGTCCACGGTGTAGCCAATCGCACGCAGGTCCGAGGCCAGGGCCTCGAGCAGGCCGAGGAGGTCGCTGCGCGGAGCGTCCGGGGTGTTGCCGGCCGTGAACGGGGCTGCGGGAGCCTGCGTTGAACGAGAGGGTGCGGCGGGGCCTTGCGCTGAGGAAGTCACCGGACAAGTTTAGTCCGGTGGCCGGGCACGGGCGTGGGCCTGGGTTGGCCCCCGTCAGCGCCGGGGCTGGGGCTGGGGCGTGCGGGTCCGGCTAGAGCTCGTTCTCGGCATAGATCTTCAGCGCGTCCCGGACGAAGGCGGCGCCGTCGGCACCGCCGTAGTTGGCGGCGAACCTGGGATCGGCCACGTACATCTCGCCGAGCCCCGTCACGTACCCCTTGATGCCGCCACGTGCCGCCGAACTGCCGCCCGCTGCGGGTGACGCCGGTGTGCCGGGGATTCCCCTGAGCCATTCGACGTGGCGCCGGGCCAGGTCCTGCGCCTGCGCGCTGTCCGCCGGGACTCCCGACGCCGCAGCAGCCGTCCAGTCGGCACCGAGCTGCCGGGACTGTTCCGTCCAGGCAGCCTTCTCCCCGGCCCCCATGCTGCGCCACCAGGCGTCGGACTTTGCATAGGCGTCCTTGCCCCACCGCTGCTGGACTTCCTCCTGGTACTTGGTGTGGTCGAAACCGTCGAACATTTCCTCCGCCATGATCTTTCCTCCCGTTTGCAATGCCTCAATGGTGTGACGGACCGCGGCAATCTGCCGCCCCAGCCTGTCCTGTTCCTGCAGCAGCCACGCCAGGTGCCGGCCAAGTGCATGCTCCGCGTCCGCCTCATTGCCGAGCACGTCCGCGATCGCCGGCAGCCCGAGCCCCAGGTCGCGCAGGAGCAGGATCCGCTGCAGACGGACCAGGGATTCCTGGCCGTAGTACCGGTAGCCGTTGTTGCCGGTGCGGCTCGGCCTGAGCAGGCCAATGTCGTCGTAGTGACGCAAAGTCCGGCCGGTGGTGCCGGCCAACTTCGCGATCTGCTGAACGGACCAGTCCATGCCGCCACCCTTCTCCTTCTGCTCCTTGGGGGCCCGCGTTCCCTGGACCTCCGCTGTGACCGTGCCGACCGGCCGCTGCCGGCCATCGCTTCCGGCCGTCGCTTCGACTCTAAACTTTGACGCGTCGTCAAAGTCAAGGGCCCGCAGGGAGAGGGTGTCCGGGACGTCGGCGCGGCCGGCGGGGAGCCTGCGAGACGGTAAGTTTGAGGCATGGTTTTCCCTTCCTCCCACGTCCCGGCTGCCCGTCTGGCCCGGCGGACGCTCAGCGGCGTGGCCGCCGTCGTCGTCGTACTGGCTGCAGCGGCATGTTCCCCGGCCGGTTCGATTGAGGGCGCCGATGTCCCGGCGTGGCAGGCCACCGCGCTGCCCTCCGCCCCGGGAACAGTGCTGGAGGATGCCGGCAAAATCCTGAACCGGGATCCGATCGTCCGGACCGCGTCCGGCGTGCCTGCCGGCACCTACACCTTGACCATGACCTGCGACGGCGGCGGGAAGGCGTTCTTCGCCGTCAGCCTGGACGGCAGCCAGCTCGCCGAAGCCGGAGCCGCCTGCAACGGCAGCCGCGAAACCGCCCGCATCAAAGTGCCCGCCGCGGGCAAGGTCACGCTCAGCACGTCCAGTGTGGATGCCCCGCTTCTCTACGCGTACCACCTGGCGTCGTCCGAGTAGCACCCGCCGCAGCCCGGTCCGCGGCGACCTGCCCGGCGCCCCTTAAAGGCCTGTCCGACCCGGACCTTTGGCCTCTGGCGTTTGATTCCGGGCCGCCCTAATCTCAAAGTATGCCAACTGTGCCGGCGAGCAAGGTGCCGCGACGGCGCACCCCGGCGGCCGCCGTGGTGCTTTCAGTTGCGGTATTTCTCGGCACGGTCCTGTCCGGTTGCGCCTATGAATACAGCGCCGACCACTGGGACGATGAATCGACCTCGGCTGCCGCCCCGCCGACCACTGACGCCGCCCTGCCCCAGGACCCCCATCTCAACGAGCCGGTGACGGGCGAGGAACTGGATAACTGGGTCCACACCGTACTGCCCGACGCCGAGGGACAGGTCTTCCAGACGGGTTTTGGGACGCTGGAGGCCGACGAGGAGCGCAAAGAGACCACAGCCCAGCTGCCCAAGGGTACTTACGCCCTGACCCTCGCCTGCCGGAGCACCCGCCGCGTGTCCTTTTCCATCGAGAACGGTGAAAACGAACTCGTGGACCTGAGTCTCCGGTGCGGGACGTCCAGGGTGAACGTGGTGCAACTGGCCGCAGAGGCGTCGCTCTCCATCAATGTGGATGCGAACGCACCGGCAAACTTTGCGTACCGGGTGAGCCGCATCTGAGGGTTCCCCGCCGGCCAAATGTCCCGGTTCGTGCCTCAGGCGGCACAGCCCTCGGGGCACCGCAGGGTGTCAGGGCTCGCGGCGCACCCGGCGCAATAGAGCGTCAGGGTCCGGCAGGACGGATTCGAGCAGTTTTCGAACTTGCTCGTAGGTGCCGAGCAGCGGACGCACTCGCCGATCGTCTTGGCATCCCCGCTGAACTCAACGTGCATGCGCTTGTCGAACACATACAGGGAGCCCTCCCACAGGCCCTGGTCCTTGAAGGCCTCGCCGTAGCGGACAATGCCGCCGTCAAGCTGGTAGACCTCCTTGAACCCGCGGTTCACCATGAGGCTCGACAGCACCTCGCAGCGGATGCCGCCGGTGCAGTAGGTGACAACCGGCTTGTCCTTGAGGGCGTCGTATTTGCCGGAGTCGAGTTCCTTGATGAAGTCGTGGGTGGTGGCGACATCGGGAACGACGGCGTCCTTGAACTTGCCGATCTGGGCCTCGAACCCGTTCCGGCCGTCGAAGAACACGACTTCGTCGCCCTGCTGTTTCTTCGCTTCAATGAGTTCGTGGAGTTCCTCGGGTTTGAGGTGGGTTCCGCCGCCCACCACTCCGCCGGCGTCGACTTTGAGTTCGCCCGGGGCGCCGAAGGAAACGATTTCGTCCCGCACCTTAACGCTGAGCCGCGGGAAGTCCGCCGCGCCGCCATCGGACCACTTCACGTCGATGCCCTGGAAGCCCTTGTACTCGCGCGTGGTTTTGACGTACTGCTTCACGGCGTTCAGTTCTCCGCCGACCGTGGCGTTGATGCCGTCCTTGGAAAGGATGATGCGGCCGGTTAGTCCGAGTTTTTCGCACAGGGCGCGCTGCCAGAGCCGGACGGCGTCCGGGTCAGGCAGGGGGGTGAAACCGTAAAAGAGCACAATCCTGTTCAAAGCCACGCTTTTAAGGGTACTTGCTGGGGCGGACGGCCGGGCGACAGTCACAATTGGATAAGCAAGCGGCTTCCCCCGACCCGGCCCCTGTTGCTTGTGGCACTGCTGGAATACGCTCATCACATGAGTCTTGACGCCATGGTTGAAGACACCACTCACCTGCTGGAAATCTGGGTTGCCGGATGGGCCGGCTGCCGCGGATATGAGACGCGCAGGGAGGGCAGGTTCCCCGCGGCCTTTCGCGGTGACACCACCCACGAATGGGAGTACTTCGCCTACGATCCGTCCGACGCGGAGTTCGAGGCGCTGGCGGCAAAGACGGCCGAAGCGCCGGCCCGGGTCCTCACCATCCTCACCAACGATGCGGCCCGATACACCATGCTGGGGCAGCGGAACGGCCTGCATGTCACCTCGGCCTCCCAAACCATGATGATCGTGGACATGGAGACCCAGGATTCGGAGGACCCCTGGCTTTCGGACGACGACCTCAAGCTCGAGACGTCCCGGACCGACGGCGTCCACCACGCGGTGGTCAGCGCCGGCGAGGACGTCGCCGCGAGCGGACGCGTGTTTGTGGTGGGGCATACCGCCATCTTCGACAACATCGTGACGTCAGAGGCCTACCAGCGGCGGGGGCTGGGCAGCTTCATCATGAAGGCCCTGGCAGCCCAGGCGTTCGAACACGACGTCGACTCCGGGCTGTTGCTCGCCTCGCTGGACGGCCAAAAACTCTATTCGCACCTCGGCTGGCGCGAGGTGTGCCACGTCCTGATGTTGTCGACGTCCGACGAAGGGGCCGACCTGTCCGTGGGCTGAGGCACCGCGAGCGTCTGCATTCCGGGGGCGTGCGCCCGGGGCAAAATGTGTGCCGGGCGGTAGCCAGCCGCGCTGAAGCCGCCGCGCCTGCCGGACTGCGCGCCTGGCTGCGCGCCGGGTTGGGGGCCGGGCTGCTCGCCGGGTTAGGGGCCGGGCGGGGGCGATTTGAGGGCGGATGAAAGAATATGTGAGTGAACCCGCATGAGTCCTTGATTCCGTTGCTGGGCCGAGGTCCGGACCCGGAACAGCTGCGTCATGTGCGGACGATCCCCGCCCGCCAGGCCGTCAATGCGCCGTGGCCGCAGTGGTCCCACCCCGATCTCGTGGCAGCCTACGGTTCCCTCGGCATCCACGAGCCCTACCTTCACCAGGTCCGGGCCGCCGAACTGGCCCACGGCGGAGAGAACGTGGTCATCGCCACCGGCACCGCGTCCGGCAAGTCCCTGGCGTATCAGCTGCCGGCCCTGGACGCGATCCACCGTTCCGAGCTCAGGGTCCTGTCCGATCCCGGGAAAATCCACGACGACGGGGCTGTGACCCTCTACCTGTCCCCGACCAAGGCGCTCGCCGCCGACCAGTTGGCAGCGATCCGGGCACTCAAGCTCCCCACAGTCCGGGCCGAAACCTACGACGGCGACACCGATCCCGCGTCCCGGCGCTGGATCCGGGACCACGCGAACTTCATCCTCGCCAACCCGGACATGCTGCACTTCGGCATTCTCCCGAACCATGCCTGGTGGGCCAGGTTCTTCCGGCGCCTCCGCTACGTGATCGTGGACGAAGCCCACAGCTACCGCGGCGTCTTCGGCTCGCATGTGGCAAACCTCATGCGCCGGCTGCGTCGGATCTGTGCCTACTACAGCCCGGGCGGCTCGCATCCCGGACCGGTGTTCATCGCGGCGTCCGCCACGGCGTCTGAACCCGGCCAGTCCTTCGGCCGGCTGATCGGCGCACCCGTGCAGGCCGTTTCCGAAGACAGCTCGCCCCACGGGTCCACCACGGTGGCGTTTTGGGAGCCGGCACTGACCGAACTCCGGGGCGAAAACGGCGCCAAGGAGCGCCGGACGGCAGTCGCCGAGACCGCCGATCTGCTGGCCAACCTGGTGTCCTCCCGGACCAGGACCATTGCGTTCATCAAGTCCAGGCGCGGGGCAGAGTCGATTTCCTCCATCGCCAAACGCCTCCTCGACGAGGTGGATCCCAGCCTGCCGCAGCGTGTGGCCGCGTACCGCTCGGGCTACCTGCCGGAGGAGCGGCGGGCCCTGGAAAAGGCGCTGCGCTCCGGTGAACTGTTGGGCGTCTCGAGCACGTCCGCGCTGGAGCTGGGCATTGACATTTCCGGTCTCGATGCAGTCCTGGTCGCAGGCTGGCCGGGCACCCGCGCGTCGTTGTTCCAGCAGATCGGCCGCGCGGGCCGCGCTGGCCAGGACGCGATCGCGGCCTTCGTGGCCAGCGACGACCCGCTGGACACTTACTTGGTGAACCACCCCGAGGCGATTTTCGACGTGTCGGTGGAGGCCACGGTCTTCGATCCCTCCAATCCATACGTTCTGGGCCCGCACCTGTGCGCCGCCGCCGCGGAACTGCCCCTCGGGTTCGCCGAACTGGAGCTCTTCGGTGCCACCGCGGAGAAGCTGCTGGACCGCCTGGTCCTGCAGGGATACCTGCGCAAACGGCCGGCAGGATGGTTTTGGACCCATCCGCAAAATGCCGCAGCCATGGTGAACCTCCGGGCCGACGGCGGAGGTCCGGTGAGCATAGTGGACGCGGAGACGGGCTCCTTGCTCGGCACCATGGATTCGCCGCAGACCCATTACCAGGCCCATACAGGAGCCATCTATGTCCACCAGGGCGACAGCTACGTGGTCGAAGACCTGAATGAGGACGACCACTGTGTGGTGGTGCGGCGGGCGAACCCGGACTACTACACGACCGCCCGGGACGTGACCCAGATCGAGGTCCTCGAAACGCAACGCACCACCCAATGGGGCGATGTGGCCGTGCATTTCGGCGATGTGAAAGTGACAACCCAGGTGGTCTCCTTCCAGCGCAAGGCGTTAATTTCGAACGAGATCCTCGGCGAAGAACCCTTGGAATTGGGCGCCAGGGACCTGTTTACCAAGGCGGTCTGGTTTGTCGTGGACAACCGCTCGCTGACCGGCGCGGGGCTGATCGAGGCACAGTTCCCCGGAGCGCTGCACGCTGCCGAGCACGCGGCCATCGGTCTCCTTCCGCTGGTGGCCTCCAGCGACCGCTGGGACATCGGCGGAGTGTCCACGGCCATCCACGCCGACACCGGAGTGCCCACCATCTTTGTCTACGACGGCCATCCCGGCGGGGCCGGCTTCGCCGAACGCGGCTACGACAAGGCGAGGTTGTGGCTGACCGCCACGCGCGACGCCATCAAGGCCTGCGAATGCGAGTCCGGCTGCCCCTCCTGCGTCCAGTCACCCAAGTGCGGCAACAAGAACAACCCGCTCGACAAGGACGCTGCCGTCACACTGATCGATGTGCTGCTCCAAGACGCCACCGAACTCATGCATGCCGGCAATCCCGGCACAACGGCCGCCGCAGCCGGGACCCCGGACGATCAGCCCGCCCAGCCGCTCCGCGCCTGACCACGTCTCAGCGGCCGGTTCGTGGGCGGCGGCCGTCAGGTTCGTGGGCGGGGCGGCAGGGCTGCACGTTCGTGCGAGCCGGGCGGCAGGGCTGCACGTTCGCGCGAGCCGGGCGGCGCCAGGGCTGCACGCCAGGCCGCAGACGGATGCGCGGCTTCTGGCGAGCGCCGGAGTTGGTGCATCTTTCACGGTGCTGGCCCGTTCCCGGCCGCAGGGGGCGGTCCGGCCCTGGCCAGTCCCGTGGCCGCCCCGAGGAACGGTCCGGCGCTGAACTCGGTGCGCACCTGAACGGTGTCGTCCGGTCCTTCGGCACAGGCAGCCAGTGTGGCGTTGTTCTTCAGCGCGACCTCTCGAGCCACAGCGCAGGGCTCGCCGGACGTGATGCCCCGCGCGGCATCCGCCGCAGCCAGCGCTGCCAGATCGGCGGCCGCCGCAGCCCTCGATGCCGCAACGGCCGATTCGGCCAAAAGCAGCAGCAGGGCCAACGCCATGATGACCACCAGCCCGAGTCCCAGGGCCAGGACGGTCCCCGATCCCAGCTCAATAGACGTACACCGGTGCTGGGCGTGGGCGGGATCGGGGCTCCGGGGTCGCGGCCCGCGGGCCCGGGCACGGACAGGTGCAGGTGCAGGTGCAGGTGCAGGTGCAGGTGCAGGTGCAGGTGCAGGCGACATCATGTGCCGCCCCGCCATAGGGAACGGGAGACGCCTTTCAGTCCGGGCTCGTCCAGGCCGGGCCGTTGTGCCGCGCCGGGGGCCTCCGCACGCGCCCACGCGCTGGCGCTGAGGGCCCAGGGAACCAGGGAGCCAACGGCCCCGGGGACACGGCAGGAAACGGTGACCCGGTGCCACTCGCCGTCATGCGTCACCTCGGAGTCCGCCGTGTCGCCGGCGAGACGGCGGACAATCTCACCGACTTCGCCGGCCGCGGCTCCCCTCGCCACCGCCCGGGCACCGCCGCGGGCCGCTTCCTCAACGCGGAGCTGCATCACACCGGCCGCCGAACCCGCGAGCAGCACGGAGAGCAGGAGGACGACCGAGGGCAGTGCGACGGCGAACTCAGCCGTGACGGCTCCGCGGCACTCCGCCGTCGGCGGCGGGTCCGCCCGGCCGCCGCTCCCCCGGGCGTGCCAGAGTCCGTTCATGGCAACGTGAGCGCCGTCCGGATGAGGTTCAGGAGGAACCCGCGGACCTCATCGCTGCGCATGATGAACACGAGGACCCCGGCGAAGCCCACGGCGGCCAGGGTTGCGATGGCATATTCAGCGGTAGCCATTCCCGCCTGCGAGGCCGGCGGCCCTGTACGTCCCCGCGGTTGAACGGGAACAACCGAGCTGGCGCCGGGGTAGATCTCATAGACCTCCGCAACGCCGCCCTCCCCTGCTTCAATGCGACGTGCAGCGGGAGTGTCCTGATTTGTTGACATCTGCTTTCCTTCCACGGGACACCGGCGTGATCGCCGGCTGATTCGACTCTCCCGGCTTGCACGTCGCGCCATAAGCCCCGATGGCAGCTAAGTGGAAAACGTGCCCGAAGATGCCGTCGTGGCGGCCTGTGGAGGAGAAGTCTCTGGCCCTTTCCGGGCGGCCAACGAACCGGTGATCCGCGGGCTGCCGGCATCACGTCGGAAGCAGCCCCAGAAGCACGGGCACGACGCCGAGGCAGACGAAAGCCGGCAGGGAGCACAGGCCCAGCGGTACCACGAGCTTCACCCCCAGCGCGGCCGCGCGCTGCTCGGCGGCCCTGTTGCGTTCGCGGCGAAGCCGGGCCGCCTGCGCATAGAGGAGCGCTGAGGAGGGGGCGCCGGTAAGCGCGGCGAAGGAAAGAGCGTCGTGCATGGCCTGAAGTTGGGGCGCCCGGGCGCCGGAGCTGCGCCATGCCGTGGCCCAGTCCGCACCGATTGCGAGGGCTGACACAACCGGCCGAAGCTGCCGCCCGAGTTCCGGTGGCATGAGGGCGGCCACGAGGTCGAGGGACCGGCCAAGTCCGGCTCCCGCATCCAGCATGGCGCCGATCAGTTCCAGCATCATGGCGGTGTCCCGCAGGCCCGGGAGGCCGTGACGTCCGTGCCGGCCGGCGTCCTGGACCGTCGGGCGCCGGGCGCCCCCGCCAGCAGGCGCCCGAAGCTGGCGCCGGAGCCGCCGGCGGACACGGGCCGGACGGGCGAGGGCGACTGCGGCTGCCCCGGCAAGGCTCGCTGCCATCACGAATCCGGCAAGTTCGGGCCTCACGGCGACGACCGCGGCGTCACGTTGGTGCTTCCGCCGCGGCGCGGACGAGCCTTGTGGACCACAACCGGCCGACGGCGGTCAGCGCCACGCCCGCGCCCAACGCCGACAGGCCCCAAGGATTTCCCAGCAGTGTCGCTACCGGGTCCACGCCGAGCAACAGGCCGAGACCCAGGCCCGACAGGGGCAGCCAGGTCAGCAGACGAACGGTTGCGCGGGGCCCCGCCAAGGCCGTCTGCCGCGCCGCCTCGGCGTCGTCCTCCGTTTCAAGGTGGGCGGCAAAGCGCGCGAGGACATCGGCCAGGGGGCAACCGCTGGCTTCAGCAGTGTCAAAACATGCGGCGAGCTCGCCCCACACGCGCACGTCGCGGCGGGCCCGGATGCCGACGGCACCCCTGGTGACCGTGATGACGGCGCCCGCACCGGCGGAAACCGCGGAGACCTCGCGCCGGATGGCCGCGGCCACCGAGGACCCGCGCCGGGCGGCGGCACGCGCGGCTGCGAGGATCCTGCGGGACTCCGGGCCGAGGACCGTTCCGGCTCCGTTTGCGCTGCGGGGCTGGCCGGCGCTGTGAACTGCCGCCTGGGCCGCCGGCCCGTCCCGCGCGGCGTCACCGCCGTACAGGGCCCACAGTTCATCCCACAGCCGGGCGGGGATGCGCCCTCCCTTCAACAGCGCGGCCAACTGCTGGACCAGGACTGTCATGGGGACGGCCCCGGCATCGGCGGATCCACCGCCGCGCCAACGGGTCATGCCCCCGACGGCTCGTCCTGGGCGGGATCCCGGCGACCCGTAGGCCGCGGGAGCTCGCGTGCCCGCGGCGTGCAAGGCCCTGCGGGTACGATGGCCGGCCGCGCGCGGGGTGGGAAAGGCCAGCCACACGGCCAGAACCAAAACGACGAGGAGGAAGACCGTCATCGCCGCGTCCAGGGCTGGAGGGATTCGCGGCCGGAACCCGGCGGCCGTCCTTCCAGCGGGGCCGCCTGCAGTCCGGAGGGGTCCGCCCCGGCCAACCCGGGATCCAGGCCGAGACGGCGCGCCAGCAGCGGCCAGGCTCCGCCGAAGCGGAGCTGGCCCTGTTGGATCTCCAGTGCGGCGGCGACTACCAGGCCCGAGACTTGGACCTCCATGATTCCAACGCTCGCCACCTGGCGGCCCGATTCGGTCCGCTCGACGTGCACGACGACGTCGATCGCGCTGGCGACCTGCAGCCGTACGGCCTCCTGGCCCATGCCGGCGAGCGCGCCGAGGGCCGCCAGTCGGGCAGGCACAGCCGCCGCATCATTGGCGTGGATGGTCCCGCCGCCTCCGGTGTGTCCGGTGTTCATCGCCGAGAGCAGCTCGCGGACCTCGGCGCCGCGGCATTCGCCCACCACCAGCCGGTCCGGCCGCATCCTGAGGGCCTGGCGGACCAGTTCGCCCAAGTCGACGGCGCCACCTCCTTCCAGGTTTCCGTGCCGGGATTCCAGCGAGACGACGTGCGGGTGGACAGGATTCAGTTCTGCGGCGTCCTCAATCAGGACGAGTCTCTCCCCGGGGTGGCACAATCCCAGCAGCGTCGCCAGTAACGTGGTCTTCCCCGAACCGGTGGCCCCGCTGATGAGGAAGCTCAGCCTGGCCGCCACCATGCGTTCGAGCACGGACTGGACCAGGCTCCCGGGCGTCCCGGCCCCGAACATGCCGGCGCGCTTCAGCTCGGGCATGGAGAAGACCGCGGCCCGGCGGATCCGCACGCTCAGGAGCGTCCCGGCCGTGGAAATGGGCGGCAGCACCGCGTGCACCCGGTAGCCGCCGTCGAGCCGGACATCGACGCACGGCGAACCGTCATCCAGGCGGCGGCCACCGGCCGCCACCAGCCTCGCGGCGAGGGCCCGGATCTGCGGTTCCCCGGAAAAGACGACCGGAGCCTTTTCCAGACCGCGGCCGCGGTCCAACCAGACCGAGTCCGGCCCGTTGACAAAGATGTCTGTCACGGCGGGATCACGGGTGAGCGGTTGCAGGGGGCCCAGGCCGTTCAATTCCGCGCTGATGCTCTCCACTGCGGCCAGGGCGCCCGCCGTGCCGAGCAGCCGCCCGCTCGCCTGGACCGCAGCCGCGACCCTTGAGGGGGTCACCGGGGAGGCATCGGCCATGACGGACTCGCGCACGGACTCCAGCAGCGTCTGGTCGAGAAGTCCCTGCGAGCGGCGGCGGACCGGTGCCCGCCGGGCCGGACGTTCCGGTCCGGCCGGTTCTTCAGCCGCGTGGGCACTCATGAGTCGTCTCCGCCGTTCAGCTCAAGGAGTCCGGCCGCGAACCGGCGGACGGCGCGGTGCCGGCCGGTTTCGAGAAGGCGGCCGAGTTCCGTTGCCCCGGCCAGATCCTTGATGTCCGGCATGATGCCCTGAAGGACAAGCCCCACGGAGCCGGCGATCAGCGGCGCATCCAAGGCGGCGCCGCGACTGGCCCGGACCACGAGCGCGGTGTCCACGGGTGGAAGCTCCTGCAGCAGCCAGGCCGTGGCGACGGCGGCCCGGAGCCGGGCGGGCGCCACGACGATGATCCGGTCGCATTCGCCGGCGAAGGCCCGCAAAGCATCCCGTTCCCGGCCGATATCCAGCACCACCAATTCGCAGCCGCGGCGCGCGGCGTCAAGAACCGCGGCCACGGTGGTGGCGTCCACCCCGGCGGCTTTGTCACGGGTTCCCGGCCACGACAGGAAGGAGAATCCACCGGCGACCGGCAGCGACTCCTCCAGCTGGGCGGGGTCGATACTGCCGCTCACCCCGGCCAGATCCGGCCAGCGGAGCCCGTGGGTTTCCTCGGCGGCCAGCGCCAGTTCCAGGCCCCCGCCCCGGGGGTCGCCGTCGATCAGAAGAACCCGGATCCCGGCCCCGGCGGCGGCCTGCGCGATCCAGATGGCGGCGGTCGTGGCCCCGGCACCGCCGCAGCCGCCGGTGAGACCCAGCACCAGTCCGCCGGCTTCCGGGGCGCGGGACCGGCTCAGGTATTCCGCCAGCCAGGCGGCCGCGTCCGGCAACACCGCGACGCGTTCGGCCCCGATGGCGGCGGCCAGATGCCATAACCCTTCTCCGTCACCTTCGAGGCCGAGCATCACGGCAGGGGTCCTCTGCCGGGGTGGCAACCCGCGGATGTCGCTACCCACCAACACGGCGGCCGCGGCGTCCCAGAACGGCGCGGCCTCGGCAACGTCCTGCACCGTCCGCAGCTGGCCCCCGGCTGCTGCGACGATGCGTTCCACCTCGCTGCGCAGCACATCGGCGCCGGTTACCAGCAGGATTTCCGCGGAATCCCCGGGGGTCCAGGGCTCATGCGCCCGCGGTGGCGGTGAGCCTGGACCATGGTGCTGGTGCCTGTTCATGCTGCCACTGTGCCCGGGCCGGGACCGCAACGGAACCGCCGTCGTGGGCTATGTGAACAAGTCCGGCGTCTTTCCTGCACCGCGGCCGGGGACCGAGCACGGACCACGTCCCGGAGCAGGGCAGAATTGATCCTATGTATCTGCTGCTCGCTGCCCACGCCGACGGCGCGGCACTGCAGCACCTCACGGCCGATGGCGCCGCCGAACCCTCCAATCCGGAACCCCGCGTGGTCAGGCCCGGCGACCTCGCCGGATTAGTGCGCGAGCTTGAGGAACGGCACCCGCGCTGGATCTGGCACCGTACGCAGGACTGGTATCCCGCGTTGCTGCGCGCCGGGGTGGAACTCGAGCGCTGCTACGACCTCACCTTGTGCGGTTCGATCCTGGCCCACTCGGAGTTCACCGCCCACACCGGCTACGCGCAGGCGGCGGAGAAGCTGACCCAGGACGACGAGCTGCACCAGCCATCGCGGGGACTGCAGCCTCCTGCCCCGCCGCCGGAACAGGGGGCCCTGTTTGATGCCCCGGCCTCCGGCCACCGACCCGGCCAATCCCTTGAGGCTCTCCGGGCCGAGTACGCCGCGCAGCAGGAGGCCCTTCGCCAGGCGGGACCTGCGCCCGGAACCGCCTCCGGCACGGTCGTCGTCACTGACCCCGGCCGGCGCCAACGGCTCCAGCTGCTGCTCGCGGCCGAATCCGCCGGAGCCATGATCGCCGCCGAAATGCAGCACACCGGCGTCCCGTGGCGGGAGGAACTGCACGAGCAGATTCTCGCGGAGCACCTCGGACGTCGCCCGGCTCCCGGCCAGCGGCCGGCCAAACTCGAATCGCTCACGGCCGAACTGAGGCTGCTGCTGAAGTCGCCGGCGCTGAATCCGGACTCCCCGCAGGAGCTCATGCGCGCCCTGCACCGCAACGGCATCGAAGTGAAAACCACCCGCCAATGGGAGCTGAAAGAATCCAGCCACCCCGTGATCGTGCCGCTGCTGGCCTACAAGAAACTGGCCCGTCTCCACGCGGCAAACGGCTGGGCGTGGCTTGATACCTGGGTGAAGGACGGCAGGTTCCAGCCTGAGTACGTGGTGGGCGGCGTGGTCTCGGGCCGGTGGGCGTCGCGGGGCGGCGGGGCGCTGCAAATCCCGCGCCAGGTCCGCGGCGCGGTCCACGCCGATCCCGGCCACAAACTGATCGTTGCCGACGCCTCGCAGCTGGAACCGCGTGTGCTCGTGGCGCTGGCCCAGGATTCCAAAATGGCCGAGGCCGCCCGGGACAAGGACCTCTATGCCGGCATTGCCGCCCAAGGCTTCGGCGGCGACCGGGCGAAGGCGAAGGTGGCCCTCCTTGGGGCCATCTACGGGGCGACCACGGGCGAGTCCGGCCGGCTGATGCCCCAGCTGGCCCGCACCTACCCCCGCGCCGTGGGCTTCGTCGAACAGGCTGCCCGCGACGGCGAAGCCGGCAGGACCGTGACTTCGCGCCTAGGCCGGAGCAGCCCACCGCCGTCGGAGCGCTGGCTGCAGAGCCAGCACTCCACCACCGCTGAAGAACAGCGCCGGGCGGACTCGATCGCACGCTCGCGCGGCCGCTTCACCCGGAACTTTGTGGTCCAGGGCTCGGCCGCTGACTGGGCGGCATGCTGGCTCGCGGAACTGCGACGGAGGCTTCGCGCCATACGGGCGGAAGGCGCAGCCGCCGGCGAACTGGTGTTCTTCCTCCACGACGAGGTGATGGTGCACTGCCCCGAAATCGCAGTCCCAGATTGCATCAAGGCGATCGAGGACTCCGCTACTGCCGCCAAGGAGCTTTTGTTCGGCCGGATTCCGGTCGAATTTCCGGTCAGCGTGGCCGTCGTGGACTCGTACGACAACGCCAAATGAACGACCGAAGTCACCGCCTGTAACGTACCCGTCGGTAGCGTTGTGTGCGCTCCGTCACCGGGCTACCCTCGGAAAGGCCGGCGAAATTCCCGTACGATCCGCCGGCTATTGCAACGACGCAAGGAAATTGGGGAGGCAGCGGTTTGGCTGGCATTTTTGAGATCGCGCAGGCTGGCGACAAGGCATATTTCTTCAGGCTGACGGCAGCGGATGGCACAGTAGTGGCCGTGTCCCCGCTCTTCAGCTCCATCAAGAGCGCGGCGGCGGGCATCAACGCCGTGCGCGAGAACGCCGCGACCGGCCTGGTTGTGGATCGTTCCGGTGCTCACCGGCGGGTCGCCACCAGCAGGTCGGGAGGACGGGCGATGGCTCCCTTGGCGGGCAGCCCGGTGGCTGCCGGCTAGGTGGCCGCAACCCCGTTGCTGCCAGGCAGGCAGCCCGGTGGCTGCCAGCGAGCGGACCGGCCGGCAGGTCGGCGCCGTGCGGGCTTCACACATCAATCCCGTAGAGCCGCGCGCGGTCCCAGGGCACGGCCCAGCCCAGCTGTTCAAAAAGCTGGTTCAGGATCATCCCGGTAAAACCCCACACCACGACGCCGTTGACGGTGAAGGCTGGGCTCTGGAATGTCTGGCCGGCCCGGCTGACCGTGGCCATCACCCGGTTGTCCGGGTCCAGCAGGTCCCTGACCGGGACCCGGAACACCTGCGCGGATTCACCGTAGTCGACCACCCGGACCGGCGACTGGGCAGCCCACCAGGCCAGGACCGGTGTCACCAGGAAATTGCCCCGGGGCAGGGCCAGTTCAGGCATTACGCCGAGTACGTCCACCCCCGCAGGGTTCAGGCCAGTCTCCTCCTCCGCCTCGCGGAGGGCCGCGTCCACCACGGACTCACCCGGATCGATGCCGCCGCCGGGAAACGCCACCTGCCCGGGATGGTCCTCCAGCGTTTGGGCCCGCTGCAGGAGCAGCACGTCCAAATCGGCCGGAGCCAGCAACTTCTCCGACACCGCGGGGACGTTGTCCAGCGCACCAAAGAGCATCAGCACCGCTGCCCTACGGACCCGCTCCCCGGGTTCGACGGCGAGTTCCCGCCACCGCGGATCCGGGGCCGGCGCCGTGCCCGCCTCCACCGCGGCAACGAGGTCGACGAGGTCCTGGCGCGCGGTCACGGCTGTTTCCTCTGCGATTCCATCCGGATTTCCGCGGCGCGGTGCGTCTCGGCCAGCAGCCGGGCCAACAGTTGTTCCTGGCCCGGGGCGAGTTCGTACTTCAGCAGTTTCTTTGCCTTCTCCGGGTCGGTTTCCCCCATGCCGTAGCTGGGGCACCAATTGGCCACCGCGCAGGCGCCGCACGCCGGCTTGCGGGAATGGCAGACGCGGCGGCCGTGAAAGACGACGCGGTGCGAGAGCATGGTCCAGTCCTTCGGCTCGAACAGCTCAGCGACGTCCGACTCGATCCGGACCGGATCATCCGACTCGGTCCAGCCAAAGCGCCGGGCCAGCCGGCCGAAGTGGGTGTCCACCGTGATGCCCGGAATGCCGAAGGCATTGCCCAGCACGACGTTCGCGGTTTTCCGCCCGACGCCGGGCAGCGTCACCAGGTCCGCGAGCCGGCCCGGCACCTCGCCGTCGTACTCGTCCACCAGCCGGGTGCACAGCGCCAGGAGATTTCTGGCCTTGGCGCGAAAGAAGCCGGTGGGCTTGATAATGGCCTCCAGCTCGGCCGGATCCGCCTCCGCCATCCGCCGCGCATCCGGGTAGCGCGCGAACAGCAGGGGCGTGATCTGGTTGACCAGCACGTCCGTGGTCTGCGCGGACAGCACGGTGGCTATCACGAGTTCGAACGGCGTGCGGAAGTCCAGCTCCGCGTGGGCGTAGGGGTACTGCTCCGCGAGTTCCCGGTTGATCCGGCGCGCGCGGCGCTTGAGCGCCAGCATTGACTCCCGCGACGCCCGCGGCGCACCCGGCTTGGCGCTCCCCGGGATCGGGGTGCCGGGTACCGCGCTGCCGGATTCCGTGGTCACGGCGGCGGACTAACCGCGTTCGATGTTGCTGAGGTCCCGCAAAACGCCGAGCCGGCCGTCGGTGTGCTGGACCAGGAACTCGTTGCCGCGGTCCTCCAGGGCAAGGACCCAGCCGCCGGGTTCAATGACGAACGCCGGGGCACCGGTGCGCACATCGACGGCGGTGCGGGGCTGCGCGACGGCGAACCAGAAGGCCTCGTGCACGGGGTGGACATCGTCCTCCGCGGGCCGGCTGGCGGGATCAACGGTCGCGCCGATGGGTTCCTGCGGCCGGACCTGTTCCTGCGGCCGGACCTGGGGGTTGACTGTAGTGGGGGCACTGCCGCCGGTGGCGGCCGGCACGCCGGCGGCCTGGGTCTGTTCCGCGGCGGGAGCGGACTGTGCAGCGGCACCAGCGGCAGCGGCACCAGCGGCGGCACCGGCACCGGCACCGGCGGCAGGGACGCCGGCGGTCCGGGTCTTGTCCGCGGCGGGCGGAGCAGACTCCGGAGCCGGGGCCTGCGTCGGGGCCGTCGATGAATCAGTAGATGCCGGCGCAGCCGCGCCGGCGGCCGGCACAACGCCCGAGATCTGGGTCTCCGGTGCACCGGCCGCAGCGCTGGGGGCTGCCGCGGACGCCGCACCCGCCGAAGATGCCCCGCCAGGGGTCCCGGCAGGTGTGGTTGCCGCCTGGCTGCCGGTGGCCGGACGCTTGGCCCACCCCGCGGCCGCGCCGGAAGCAGCCTCCCCGGAATTGACCGGGCCGGACGCAACCGGGCCGGATGCGGCCGCCAGAGAGCCGCCCGCCCCGGCTGCACCCGCACCCGCAGCGTCCTTGGTCAATTTGGATTCCTTCGGTTGCTTCGGTTGCTTCGGCGCCTTCGGTGCCCGGGGCTTTCGCACCGGGACAACAGCTTCGCGGGCAACCACGTGGGCAGACGCGTCCTCCCGGCCCAGGAAGTCGCCGGCAAAGAACGGGATCCAGCGGCCCAGCACCGTGGCGGCGAAGAGCCCCAAAGCGCCCAGGAGCGCGATCAACATGCTCGGCACGAACGCCCCGGCGGCGGCGAGGAAAAAGAAGGCCAGCGTGAAGGACGCTACAACGGACGCGAACTGGTCGATCGACAGGGATCCGATCCGGATCTTGGTCGACGGGCTGAGGTGGCGGGCCACAAACAACGCGGTGACAATGAGCGGCAGAACGATGCCCAGGCCCAGGAAGAAGAGGCTGCCCAGGTTCCAGAGGTTATAGGCGAAGGCAAACATCGGAATCAGTGAGGCGATGAAAAGAAGCAGCGTGGAGCCGAAAACGGTGAGGTCACGGATGGTGAACGGGCCGAGGACGGCTTCGTTCTTCTTCCCGGTCTTTTTGTCCACCGTGAAGCGTGGCGCGTCCCCGAACCCGGCGGGCCCCGGCTGCGCCGTTCCACCCTGGTTCTGGGCGGGCGCCCGGAGCTGCCCGTTGTCTTGCTCGTTCATTCCGTATCTCCTTAGCATGGCGGCACCCTGGACAGCGCCGTCTAACGGCAGGCAAGGACAGGACCGCAAGCGGTCCGGTCGCCTCCATCGGATGTCACAACTTCATCTCAGCCTAGCCAAGTGAATGGCCGATCACTAGCTGACAAGCCGAGGGCGGACGCAGCAGAATTCCCCAGATTTCCGAATCCCGGACGCTTGCCCCGGCCCGCCGTCCGGCGCCCGGGACAGACCACTCGGCGCTTAACGAACACCGCTCACGGAGCTGTTTGTGACGGGGCGCACGTTTGGTCGGACCCAAGTATTAGTGTTGATGCCAGACAGCGCTAGCGGCACTGCCGCCGTCTGCCGCCGCCCGACGTCGCGCAAGCGGCCCGGCGCGACGGTGACGGGCACGGCCGCGCAGCCCGGATCGATGAATGATGAGGTTCACCATGTCCCAGCAGACACCCGGCTCCATGGCCACGCAGATGCCCCAGGGCGAYGCSTTCGAAAACCTGTCGCAGGAGAACCGCCGTTTCGCGCCGTCCGCCGAGTTCGCCGCGAACGCAGTGGTCGCCGCCGCCGATTACGCCGAGGCCGACGCCGACCGTCCCGCCTTCTGGGCGAAGCAGGCCCGGGAGCTGCTGAGCTGGTCCAGGGACTTCACCCAGGCGCTGGACTGGTCCGACCCGCCGTTCGCTAAGTGGTTCGTCGGCGGCGAGGTCAACGCGGCCTACAACGCCCTGGACCGGCACGTCGAGGCCGGCAACGGGGACCGGGTGGCCATCTACTTCGAGGGCGAGCCCGGCGACACCCGCACCTATACCTACGCGCAGCTGACCGAGGAGGTGAAGAAGGCCGCGAACGCGTTCGAGTCCCTCGGCGTGGCCAAGGGCGACCGGGTGGCCGTGTACCTGCCCATGATTCCCGAGGCCGTCATCACCCTGCTGGCCTGCGCCCGGATCGGCGCGATCCACTCCGTGGTCTTCGGCGGCTTCTCCGCCGAAGCCCTGCGCTCCCGGATCGACGACGCCGAGGCCAAGCTCGTGGTCACGGCCGACGGCACGTACCGCCGCGGCAAGCCCAGCGCGCTCAAGCCCGCCGTCGACGACGCGTTGTCCCACGAGGGTGACGGCACCGGACACACCGTGCAGAACGTCGTGGTGGTCAAGCGCAACGGCCAGGCCGTGGACTGGCACGAGGGCCGGGACCACTGGTGGGCGGACACCGTCGGCGCCGCGTCCGCCGAGCATACCGCCGTCGGGCACGACTCCGAACACCCGCTCTTCATCCTTTACACCTCCGGCACGACGGGCAAGCCCAAGGGCATCCTGCACACCACCGGCGGCTACCTCACCCAGGGCGCCTACACGCACAAGGCGGTCTTTGACCTCCACCCGGAGACCGACGTCTACTGGTGCACCGCCGACGTCGGCTGGATCACCGGGCAYTCCTAYGTCGCCTAYGCCCCGCTGATCAACGGCGCCACCCAGGTCATGTATGAGGGCACSCCGGATTCCCCGCACCAGGGCCGCTGGTGGGAAATCGTGGAGAAGTACAAGGTCTCCATCCTCTACACCGCCCCCACCGCGATCCGCACCTTCATGAAGTGGGGCAAGGACATCCCGGCCAAGTCCGACCTCTCCTCGATCCGGGTCCTCGGTTCCGTCGGCGAACCCATCAACCCCGAAGCCTGGATGTGGTACCGCGAGGTCATCGGCGCCAACGCCGGCAAGAACGGCGAACGGAAGCAGAACCCCGCGCCGATCGTGGACACCTGGTGGCAGACCGAGACCGGGGCGCAGATGATCGCCCCGCTGCCCGGCGTCACGGCCACCAAGCCCGGCTCGGCCCAGGTCGCGCTGCCGGGCATCGCCGCGGACGTCGTGGACGAACTCGGCGAATCCGTACCCAACGGCCACGGCGGCTTCCTGGTGATCCGYGAACCGTGGCCTGCGATGCTGCGCGGGATCTGGGGCGACCCGGAGCGGTTCAAGGACACGTACTGGTCCCGCTTCGAAACCATGTACTTCGCCGGCGACGGCGCCAAGAAGGACGAGGACGGCGACTTCTGGCTGCTGGGCCGGGTCGATGACGTGATGAATATTTCCGGCCACCGCCTCTCCACCGCCGAAATCGAGTCCGCCCTCGTCTCCCACCCCGCGGTCGCGGAAGCCGCCGTCGTCGGAGCCGCGGACGAGACCACCGGCCAGGCCGTCGTCGCCTTCGTAATCCTSCGCGCCGACGCCACGGACTCCGGCGACGCGACCGTCCAGGAACTCCGCAACCACGTGGCCAGGGAAATCGGCCCGATCGCCAAGCCCAAGATCATCCTCGTGGTCCCSGAACTGCCCAARACCCGGTCCGGCAAAATCATGCGCCGCCTGCTCAAGGACGTCGCCGAAGGCCGCGAAGTTGGCGACGCGACCACCCTGGCRGACAACACGGTCATGGCCCAGATCGCCCAGTCACTGAAGAAATAGCCGGCTCGTTCCGATAGGGGTTCGTCGGCAGTGTTTGACTGGCCTGTTTGTCCGGCGGCGGCGCCGCCCACCGTGGTGGGCCGCGCCGCCGTCGTCGTCAGTGCTAGCGTCCGCTCACGACGGAGGTCTGAACGGGATGTTCCAGGCTCCGTATCACCCTGTTTGTGACGTCGTCGATCCCGCCCAAGCCGTCAACTTGGGCCAGTATGCCGCGCTCGGCATACTTCGCCACCACAGCTTCCGTCTGCCCGTGGTACAGGTCCAGCCGGTGGCGGATCACGGCCTCGTTGTCGTCGCTCCGCCCGGTTTCCTTGGCACGGTGCAGGAGACGGGAGACCAGTTCCTCGTCGTCGGCAGTCAACTGCAGGACGACGTCAAGAACCTGGTCTCCGGCCGCCAGAATGTCGTCCAGCTCGTCAACCTGGCATGTGGTGCGCGGGTAGCCGTCCAGCAGGAAGCCTGACGTGGCGTCTTCCTGCAGCAGCCTGTCCCGCACCATCTTGTTGGTCACGCTGTCCGGGACGAAGTCGCCGTTGTCGATGTACTGCTTTGCTTCCAGCCCCAGCGGCGTTCCGCCTTTGACGTTGGCTCGGAAGATGTCGCCGGTAGAGATCGCAACGACGCCGAGGCGCTCGGAAATCCGTTCCGCCTGGGTGCCTTTGCCGGATCCGGGCGGGCCAATAATCAACATTCTCGTCATTTGTGAGTCCTTCGTGGTGCCGTCGTTGAAAGGGGTGCGTCAAGGGCCTTTAGAAGAAGCCGAGCTTGTTCTCTGAGTGGCTGACCAGCAGGTTCTTGGTCTGCTGGTAGTGGTCCAGCATCATGGCGTGGTTCTCGCGGCCGATGCCGGAGGACTTGTACCCGCCGAACGCGGCACCGGCGGGGTAGGCGTGGTAGTTGTTGACCCACACTCGGCCGGCCTGGATCTCACGGCCGGCGCGGTAGGCGACGTTTCCGTTGCGGGACCAGACGCCGGCGCCGAGGCCGTAGAGGGTGTCGTTGGCGATACTGATGGCGTCGTTGTAGTCGTTGAACCGCGCCACCGACACGACAGGACCGAAGATTTCCTCCTGGAAAATCCGCATCTTGTTGTTGCCCTCGAAGATGGTCGGCTGGACGTAGAAGCCACCGGCCAGGTCTCCGTCGAGCTGTGCCTGGTTCCCGCCGGCGAGGATCCTGGCGCCCTCCTGGAGCCCGATGTCGATGTAGGACAGGATCTTCTCCATCTGGCCTACAGACGCCTGGGCACCGATCTGGGTGGTGGTGTCCAGCGGGTTGCCCTGGATGATCTGCTGCGTGCGGGCCACGGCGTCGGCCATGAAGGAATCGTAGATGTCTTCCTGGACCAGGGCGCGCGACGGGCTGCTGCAGACTTCGCCCTGGTTGAAGGCATACAGGGTGAAGCCCTCGAGGGCCTTGTCGTAGAACGCGTCATTGGTGTCGGCGACGTCGTTGAAGAAGATGTTCGGGCTCTTGCCGCCGAGCTCCAGCGTGACCGGGATCAGGTTGGCGCTGGCGTACTGGCTGATCAGCCGTCCGGTGGAGGTTTCGCCGGTGAAGGCGATCTTGCGGATACGCGGGCTGGAGGCCAGCGGCTTGCCGACCTCCGAGCCGAAGCCGTTGACGATGTTCAGCAGGCCGGCGGGCAGCAGGTCCGCGATGAGCTCGGCCAGCACCAGGATGGAGGCCGGGGTATTAGACGCGGGCTTGAGGACGACGGCATTGCCGGCGGCCAGGGCCGGAGCCATTTTCCAGACCGCCATGAGAATGGGGAAGTTCCAGGGAATGATCTGGCCCACGACGCCGAGCGGCTCGTGGAAGTGGTGGGCCGTAGTGTCCTCGTCGAGCTGGGACAGCCTGCCCTCCTGGGCCCGGATGGCGGAGGCGAAGTAGCGGAAGTGGTCCGCCGCGAGCGGGATGTCCGCGTTGAGGGTTTCGCGGATCGGCTTGCCGTTGTCCCAGGATTCGGCGACGGCGAGCATCTCCAGGTTCGCATCGATGCGGTCGGCGATCTTGTTCAGGACGGCGGCGCGCTCGGTGGCCGAGGCCTTGCCCCAGGAGGGTGCGGCTTTATGGGCGGCATCAAGCGCCAGCTCAACGTCGGCGGCTGCGCCTCGGGCCACCTCAGTGAATTGCTTGCCGTTCACCGGGGAGACGTTCTCGATGTACTGGCCGGTAGCAGGAGCCACCCATTCGCCGCCGATCCAGTTCTCGTAGCGGTCCTTAAACTGGACCTTGGATCCTTCTTTGCCGGGCTGGACATAAACAGTCATGGTTACTCCTCATGGGAAACAGACGTCTTCGTCCTGGCCGCAAGCCTAGAACTTCAAAGGTTGCGGCCACGCTGCAACGGGGCCGTCTGCTGCTCCCTGACCTTCCGCTGAGCGGCCTCTGCCAGCCATCGATATGCTCGCTGTGTCGGCACAAATTGACGCCTGTGCATGCGAGGAGGGACCGTGATCCTGTTTCTGACGGTCGTGAGCGGCCTGGCCTGGACCGTGGTCTACGTCGATGCCATCCGGATCGGCTTCAAGGACCGGAGCTACGCGATCCCGGCCGCCGCGCTAGCCCTGAATTTCGCCTGGGAGGCCATCTACGCCACGCGCTCCATCGCGACCGGAATCACCACCCAGGGGGTCTTCAATATCGCGTGGGGACTGGCCGACGTCGTGATTGTGTACACCTTCCTGAACTTCGGCCGCTCCGAGCTGCCGGCCTGGGTGACGCGGCGGCTGTTCATCGGCTGGGCGCTCCTGCTGGGCGTCACGTCCTTCGCGGTCCAGCTGCTGTTCGTCGTCCAGTTCGGCTGGGACGACGCGGCCCGCTACGCGGCGTTCCTGCAGAACCTGCTGATGTCCGGGTTGTTCATCGCCATGTTCGCCGCCCGGGCCGGCACCCGCGGCCAGACCCTGCTGATCGCCGTGGCCAAATGGATCGGCACCCTCGCGCCCACGATCGCGCTGGGCTGGTACGGCAACTCGCCCCTGATCCTGGGCGTGGGGGTGCTCTGCAGCGTCTTTGACCTGGTCTACATCGGCCTGCTGTGGCGGGCCCGGCAGCCAGGAGCCGCTAGAGGGTGACGACGATCTTGCCCTTGGCGTGGCCCTGTTCGAGCGCGGCAAAGGCTCCCCCAATTTCCGCGAACGGGTAGGTGCGGTCCATGACCGGCTGCACGTGGCCGGCGTCGACGAGGGCCGCCAGGGTGCGCAAATCATCCCCGCTGGGGTGCATGAACAGGTAACGGTAGATGGCTTTCGCCTTGCGGGCGCGGCGGCGCATGCCCGTGCTCATCAGCCAGAACGCGGCGGTGATCACCGGCGGCGAGCCCAGGTCTTTCGTCGCGGTGAGCGGCTCGGGAACGCCGGCGATGGATACCACCCTGCCGCCGGGCCGAAGAATGCGGAAGGAATCCCTGAGGGTCACGCCACCGACCAGGTCCAGGACCGCGTCGAACCCGTGCAGTACCCTGGAGAAGTCATCCCGGTTGTAGTCGATGACGGCGTCCGCCCCCAGCCGGCGCACCAGCGCCTCGCCGCGGGCCGACGCCGTGGTGGTGACCTGGGCGCCGAGATACTTGGCGAGCTGGATGGCGAGTGTTCCCACCCCGCCGGCGCCGCCGGAGATGAAGAGCCAGGTGCCGCGGCCCACGGCAAGTTCATCGCGGAGGGCCTGCAGCGCAGTGAGCCCGGCCAGCGGCAGTCCTGCGGCCTCGGCGAATCCGAGCGACGCCGGCATGGCCGCCACTAATTCCTGCTGCACGCACACCTGCTCGGCGAAGGCTCCAAGCCTGGCCTTGTCCACCCGGGCGTAGACGCGGTCGCCGATGGAAAAGCGGTTGGGCCCGGGTCCGATTGCGTCGACCGTCCCGGCGAGTTCACAGCCGGCAACGATCGGCAGTCGGACATGGCTGATGGGCCGCAGCGCGCCCCGGCGGAACTTGAAGTCCACCGGGTTCAGCCCGGCCGCGGCGACCTTGATCCGGACGTCGCCCGGGCCTGGCTGGGGATCCGGAACATCCCGGAGTTCCATGGCGTCCGGGCCGCCGTAGCGTGTGAGGACGTAGGCCCGCATGCTCAGTCCCGTGCGGACCCGGTGTCGCCGGCCGGAGCATCGCCCGGCGCAGCTTCCGCGTCTGCTGCTACGGTCGTTGCCGCGTCTGCTGTCGGGGCGTCGTAGGAGAGGAATTCGTAGTCCGTGTCGTCCGCCTCATCGAGCATGTCGTCGAGTTCGTTCAACAGCCAGGGATTGATCCGGGCCAGGATTTTCCGGGTTTCCTCGACAGGAACGGCGGCGTAGAGCACCGGGCGGGCATCGTCGTAGCGGGTGACCGGGGGCTTGTCCGGCCACTTTTCGGCCAGCGCCTTGACCCGTTCGGGCAGCGAATTGTGCGCGTTGTCGGCAATCTTCACGAGCGTGGCGTCGTGGTCCTCGGCGATGTACCGGATGCCGGCCTGGTAGTCGTCCGGATTCTCATGCAGGCGCTTCGTGACCCGTTCGATGATGTCCGCGGCACGCTCGGAGACCCCCATGTCCAACAGCGCCTGCCGCGTCATCGGGGTGTCCTCGGCGATGTCGTGGAGGTACCCGGCGATCCGGATGTCGTCGTCGAAGTCTGCCAGGGCGTCCCCGACGGCGAGCACATGCTCCCGGTACGGCCGCTTGAGCTTGTCCTTCTGGCGGTTGTGGGCCACCTCGGCCAGGACCTTGGCTGTCTCGACAGTGAAGCGGGGCTGGGGGTGTGCGGACTCGGTCATGAATCCAGCCTACGCGCCGCGGCTGTCCGTCCCTGCCCGGAGGCCGGTTCCCGGATGCGCCCCCTTGTGCGCTCCCGGCACCCCGGGCCACACCCAGGGCTCGCGGGGCAGGGCGGCCGGGTCGAAGGCGGTGAGGACATCGTCGAGGCGGCCCGGCGGGAGGCCAAGGGAGTCCAGCAAAGTGTCCCGGACCTGGTCCGCGCCCACCCCGGCCAACGCCAGGTCGGCGAGCGTGACGGCGCCGTCGCGCTTGGCCAGCCTGGCACCGTTGGCGTTCAGTACCAGCGGCACATGCGCATATTCCGGAATAGGCATATTGAGAAGCGACGCCAAATATGCCTGCCGCGGCGTGGACGGCAGCAGGTCATCGCCGCGGACCACCTGGTCGATGCCCTGCGCGGCGTCGTCCACCACCACGGCCAGGTTGTAGGCGGTCACGCCGTCGTTGCGCCGGAGCACGAAGTCGTCGACCACCCCGGTGTAACTGCCGTGGAGCACGTCCCACACCGTCACCTCAGCCACGGTGGAGCGGAGCCGGACAGCCGGCGGCCGGGTGGCCCGCTTGGCCTCGCGCTCGGCACCGCTGAGGTTCCGGCACGTTCCCGGGTAGGCGCCCAGCGGAGCGTGCGGTGCCGAGGGGGCCTCCTGGATTTCGCGGCGGGTACAGAAGCACTCATACGTCAGGCCGGCCGCCGTCAGCTCCGCGATCGCCCCGTCATACAGGTGCTCACGCTCCGTCTGGCGCACGACGCCGCCGTCCCAGCTCACGCCGATCGCCGCCAGGTCGCGGAGTTGCTCGGCCTCGGCGCCGGCCCGGGCACGGTCCAGGTCCTCCACCCGCAGCAGGAACCGCCGCCCCCCGGACCGGGCGAACAGCCACGCCAGGATGGCCGTCCGGAGGTTGCCCACATGCAGTTCGCCGGAGGGACTGGGGGCGAAGCGGCCAGCTGAGGTCATGTGACTAGCCTATGTGGAGCAGCACAAGAGCCCCTCAGCTACCGATGACTTCGGGAAATCCGACGTCGGTGGCTCAGGGGCTCTTGCCGCGAGTGCGTTGTGCGGAAAGACGATGCGTGAACAAGAGTCAATCAGCGGCTGGTTCCTTGCGGGAGCCTCGTCCGGGGTCCGGGTGGTGTGCCGGGATGTCCGTAGCCTTCGGGATCGTGGCGGTGGCCTCGTCCCCTTGTTGTCACCATTTGAGCAGAAGCCCTACAGTTGGTGCAACGGACCGGCCCCAGAGTGGTCAATCTGATCAACCACAGCCCGGGCCGCGAACAGGAAGTGGTCATTTTGCAGGAGCTCGATGCGACGGACCGGCGGATCCTCGCCGCGCTGGACGAAGATCCCCGCGTGCCGGTCATGGTGCTGGCGCAAAAGCTGGGCCTGGCCCGCGGCACCGTCCAGTCCCGCCTGGAGCGGATGTCGGCGTCGGGCGCGCTCCGGCCGAACAGCAGCCGGGTGCTGCCGTCCGCCTTGGGCCGCGGCGTGGCGGCCGCGGTCAGCGCGGAACTGGACCAGAGCCACCTCAACGAGGCAATCGCCGCCCTGCGCAACATCCCGGAAGTGCTCGAATGCCATGCCCCGGCCGGCGATACCGATCTCCTGATCCGGGTGGTGGCCAAGAGCCCGGACGATCTCTACCGCGTGTCCGAGGAAATCCGGCTGTGTCCCGGAATCGTCCGGACCTCAACGAGCATGTTCCTGCGCGAGGTCATTCCCTACCGGACCACGGGACTGCTCGGCGCCTGAGCAGGCGGCCGCTTTAGACCGGCGGCCCGGCGTTGGCCTTCAGGTTCTTCATGACCAGCGTTGACGTCAGGCGCTCGACGCCGGGCAACGAGGTCAGTTCACTGTCGTAGAAACGCTGGTAGGAGGGCAGGTCCTCCGCGATGACCTTGAGCAGGTAGTCCGGCGACCCGAAGAGCCGCTGGGCCTCGACGATGTTGGGATTGCCGGCCACCCGGCTCTCGAAGATCTCCATGGTGGAACGGTCCACCTGGCGCAGGGTCACGAACACGATCGCCTCGAAACCGAGCCCCACCGCGGCCGGATCAATATCCGCCCGGTAGCCCCGGATGATCCCGGCGGCCTCCAGATCCCGCAGCCGGCGATGGCACGGAGCCACGGTCAACCCCACCTTGGCCGCCAGGGCCGTGGCAGTCATCCGGCCGTCCGATTTGAGGTAACGCAAAATACTTCTGTCAATGGCGTCAATCACGCAATTATGTTACCCAATAGCGGTGATTCACCAGTAAATAAGCGAGCACTTCGCGGCCGAATTTGCCTAGAGTTTTTCTTGTACCCGCCACGGGGTGCCGCACTCCTGGAGCCCGCCATGAACCCCCAGCTTTTCCTCGCCTTCCTGGTTGTCGCCGTCGCCCTGGCATGCACCCCCGGCGTCGACTGGGCCTATTCGATCGCGGCCGGGCTCCGGCAGCGCAGCTTCGCGCCCGCCGTCGCCGGGCTCTGCGGTGGCTACGCCCTCCACACGGCGCTGCTGGTGCTGGGACTGGCGGCACTGCTGGCCGGGATGCCCGGCGTGCTGGGCTGGCTGACGGCGGCGGGCGCCCTCTACCTGCTGTGGCTGGGCTTCAGCACCCTGCGGTCCTGGCGCGGGGCCAGCTTCAGCACCGGCACCGCTGCTCCCGGAGCCGCCACACCCGCGAGCCAGTTCCGGGTTTTCCTTCAAGGCATGGGCATCAGTGGGATCAATCCCAAGGGCCTGCTGTTCTTCGTGGCCCTGGTGCCGCAGTTCGTCAGCCCTGACGCCGCGTGGCCGGTTCCGGTCCAGTCGGGTCTGCTCGGGCTGACCTTCATCCTGCTCGTGGGCGTCATCTACAGCTGTGTGGCACTCCTGGCGCGGAAACTGCTGCAGGCCAGGCCGGGCGCAGCGCGCCAAGTGACGCTGGCCAGCGGGATCATCATGCTGGCCCTGGGCGCCTTGCTGCTCGGCGAGCAGATCGTGCCCGCTGTCAGCGCCATGACGCGCGGGTGAGGGCGCGAATCCGCCTAGGGGCTACTTGCGCTGCATGTACCACTCGGTGAAGGACGACGCGCGGCCGTCCGCGGTCAGTTGGATGACCCACAGGTTGTCATAGCTCCGGCTGTTGCCGCGGTACGTCGTAAGGCCCTGCACAAACGCCCGGCCGCCGTCGACCCCCAGCAGCTTCCACTCAAACATCCAGTCATCCGGCTCATCACGCCCGGCAAGCCAGTGCTCCACGATATCGTCCCGGCCCCGCCACGGTTCGGCTTCCTGGGGGTTGGTCGCATAGATGGCGTCCTCGGTAAACAGCGCCCGGATGTCCTCCGGATCGTTCGTCGTCCACGCTGTGATGTAGTGCTGCATCCAGCGCTCCACCGCATCTCTCATGCCTCGTTTGTACTCCGCACCCCAGGGGGCCGCAAGAGTAGTAGATACGTGGATTTGGCCGCGATCGGGCGTGGAAGCCCGTCAGTCGTCGTCAGCGCGCCCGTATTCGCGGTCCCAGAGTTCGTGCATTTCGGCGTCTTTGCGAATGGCTTTCACGGCCTCCAGCTGTGCAGGTTTGTGGCGCTGCCAGTCCCGGCCGCCGAGGGTCTTGCGGCCCGCCTCGAGGAGGAGCAGGGCGGTGTCCGTCAGCGCGTCGCTGCGGAGGGTGAAATCAGTCTTCCGGCGCCGCAGGACTTCCTGCAGGGCCGAACGGGAAGCGGTGTAGGCGCCGAGCCTGCGCAGCGACCGGGCACGCACCAGCAGCAGCGCCGCGGACAGATCGTCCGCGTTCAGCAGGCCCTCGGTCTCTGCCACCACGTCGACGTCGCGTCCCAGCTCGGCCTCCAGCGAACAGCGCGCCAGGGCGAGCGGCAACGACGGCGGCAGGCCGGCCAGCGCCGCCAGAGCCGCCTCCGTCTGGCCCGTCTCGCGCAGGGAATGGGACAGCGCCAGGAACACGGCCTCCTCGGAGAAGAGCACCGGAACCTCAATCCGCTCGGCCACCTCCACCCTGGTGACCACGCCGGCCAGGTACTCGCCGGCGTAGCGGTTGGCGTCCTCGTCGTTCCGCAATCTCAGGCCGTGCTGCAGGAGTTCGGACGCGCGCAGGTGCCCGCCATGGGCGTACGCCAGCAGCCCGGCCATGAGGTAGCACACCCCCGCCCAGCCGGGGTAGGAGCGGGCCAGGGTTATCAGGCGGTCAGGGTCGGTGCTGCCGAAGACGGCGGAGTGCACGGCTTTCATCCTCTTGGCCGAGGTCCGGCCCCCCACCCTGCCCAGCCGCGGCACCCCGCCTTCGGCGGCCAGCGTCCCGGGTGCCCGGCCCGCCATGAGTCCGGCCACCGCGCCGCCCACTGTGCCGGCCAGGCCGCGGACGGGCGTCCGGACCACTACCTTGCGGAACGGCGTCAAGTCGCGGGTGTCCGTGTACGGCCTGCGCTGGCCGTCGGGACGTTCGCCGTCAGCAAGCTGGCCAGGGGGAATGCGGCCGTCGGGAATGTGGGGGGCGGATTCGCCAAGTCCGGCGCTCATTCCCCCATGGTAATAGGCTCCGGCAGGCCGCTGCTAGGCCGCCGAGGCCACCCAGAGCCCGATCACCCAGGTGCTCGCGGCGAGGCACGCGAGGCCGAATTCCACGATCATGCCCAGGCCCGTGGCCTTCAGCGCGGCCCAGCTCGAGGCCACTGCTGTGCCGAACACGCGGGTCCGCTGCAGCTCGCTGAGCAGGAGCCCGGCGGCGAAGCCCACAAAGAGCCCCACCACGGGGATCACGAACATGCCGGCCACGCCCAGCACGAGGCCCACCACCACGGAACGGCTCGGGATGCTGTGCTCCTTGAGCTTCCGGCCGGTCAGGACGGTGCTGGCGGCCATGCCGGCCAGAACGAAAAGCATACCGATCCCGAAGACCACCCAACCGGTGGTCCCGGCGCCGCCCCACAGGGCCCAGGCAAGCAGGCTCGCCCCGATCAGGATGCTGCCGGGCAGAACGGGAATGATCGTCCCGGCAACGCCCACCACGATGGCGAGGCCGCAGAGCACTGTCACGACAATCTCGGGGTTCATCGCACCAGTCTATGGCCGGGCCCGGACGCTACCAGGAACGACAGCGGCGACGCTCCCCCTCAGGGAAGCGCCGCCGTCGTCGTCCGGTGTCGGATGATTTCTGACGCGGTCCGGCTACTCGGCGGCCACCGCCGCGGCGACTGCCGCGGAGACAGCCGGGGCCACGCGCGGATCCAGCGGGCTGGGCACGATGTAGTCCGTGGAAAGGTCATCCTCGGCCAGTTCCGCGATGGCCCGGGCCGCGGCGAGCTTCATGGCCGGCGTGATCCGGCGGGCGCCGGCGTCGAGGGCGCCGCGGAAGATGCCGGGGAAGGCCAGGACATTGTTGATCTGGTTCGGGAAGTCGCTGCGTCCGGTGGCGACGACGGCCGCGTACTTGGTCGCGACCTCCGGCAGGACTTCCGGGTCCGGGTTCGACAGGGCGAACACGATCGAGCTGTGGTTCATCAGCTTGAGGTGCTCCTCGTCCAGCTTCGAAGAGGAGACCCCGACGAACACGTCGGCGCCGAGCAGCGCCTCCCCCGGGCCGCCTGTCACGCCACGCGGGTTGCTGCGGGCGGCGAGCTGGGCCTTCTTGCTGGCCGGATCGGCGGCGATGTCCGCGCGGTCCTTGTTGATGGTGCCGCGGGAGTCCAGGAGGACGACGTCGCCGATCCCGGCCGTCAGCAGGATTTCGGCGACCGCGATCCCGGCGGCCCCGGCGCCGGAGACCACCACACGCAGGCTGTCGAGGGTCCGGCCGGTCACCTTGGCGGCGTTGGTCAGGGCGGCGAGGACCACGACGGCGGTGCCGTGCTGGTCATCGTGCATGACCGGGCAGTCCAACGCCTCGATGAGTTTCTCCTCGAGTTCGAAGCAGCGCGGCGCGGCGATGTCCTCAAGGTTGACCGCGCCGAAACTGGGGCGCAGCCGGACAAGAGTCTCGATGATTTCGTCGACGTCGGTGGTGTTGAGGACCAGCGGGATGGAGTCGAGTTCGCCAAAGGCCTTGAACAGCGCGGACTTGCCCTCCATCACGGGCAGCGAGGCGCTGGCGCCGATGTTGCCCAGCCCCAGCACGGCCGTGCCGTCGCTGACCACCACCACGAGGCGCTGTGCCCACGTGAGCGTCTTGGCGAGCTCCGGGTTGGCGTGGATGGCGCGGCTGACCTGGGCGACACCGGGGGTGTAGGCGATGGAGAGGTCGCGCTTGCTGGCAAGCGGGACGGTGCTGGAAATCGACAGCTTGCCGCCCTCGTGGGATGCGAAGATTTCCTCGTCGCTGAGCACGGCTACTGCCTCAGCCGGGGAGGTGGAATCGGCGGGAATGATCGTTTCAGTGGACACGTCGTTGTCTCCTGGGGCTCACCGTGGGCACACGGCTCATGGAAGCTCAAGCAAGGATGCTCAAGTTGGTCTGGCAGGGGCGGCGGCGACCAGAGGTGGCGGTCGCCGGTGTTTCCCCGAATTGCCGGCGTCAGCCGGCTCCGGTCCAGCAATGGTAAACAGGACATCGCACCCGTTACGCCCGCCGGGAGCGTTACCGCCCCTTGGTGAAACGTTTCTTCACCAGAATATGTGATCCGGATCACACGCGTGAGGGCACATTCCGGACCGCTGGTCTAGACCAGTTACGCGGCCTGCGGGGCCCGCTGCAGGAGGGAACAGGCCTTCTTCAGGTCCTCCTCCGCTTCGAAGAGGGACAGCCGGCGGCAGCGGACGGCCTGGACCAGGCCCGTAACCGTCAGCAGCAGGACCCGGGCCACGGCCGGGTCGCCGCACGCCGCAGTCACTGCCTTCTCGGCCGTCGCATCGATCTCGCGCAGCAGCCGCGTTGTGTCGTTGTCCTTGACGTAGACCGCCCGGTTGAGGGACTGCTCCACGGCGGGCTGCATCAGGCGCATGTGGAAGATCTCCATCACCACTCCCGCGAGGGCCTGGGCCGCGACCTTGCCGGCCGCCGGCGAGCTCCCCGCGAGCAGTTCGCCCAGTTGCTTGCGGTACAGCGCCAGGACCAGCTGGGTGGCCGACGGGAAGTAGCGGTACAGCGTCCCCAGTGGCACGTCCGCCTTGGCTGCCACCTCGGACAGGACCACGGAGTCCAGGCCCTTGCGGGCAAACCCCGCGGCGACATCGAGGATCCGCACGTAACGGAGCCGCTGCCGGGGCAGAGTGGGTGGAGGGGCCATCGGTGGAAGATCTGAGTGAAAATCAGGCATCAGCAGCGTTCCGGGGGTCGTTTTTCTCGGCAGCCGGGCGCGGTCCGCCCACCGCGCTGCCGCGGCAATTGCCGTCCACTATACGCCACGAATCCGGGGGCCCGGCGAGTAGACCGGGGCGCCGAAGCCCCCCGTACGGAACGCGGGCGGCTCAGTCCACGCCCTTGATCTTCACCACGAACACGGCCCCCAGAAGCCCAATTACGGCGGCCGCCACGTACAGCGCCACATAGCCGCCCCAGAAGGCAACAAAGGGGTACGCGATCAGCGGGGCGAGCACTTGCGGCAGCGAGTTGGCAATGTTGATGACGCCAAGATCCCTGCCCCGGTTCAGGGCCGTGGGCAGCACCTGGGTAATGAGGGCAAAGTCCACCGCCAGATAGCAGCCGAAGCCGATGCCGAGCACGGACGCGCCGATCAGCGCACCCGGCCAGGTGGGGGCGAAGGCAAGAATGAGGGAGGCTGCGGCGATCACGGCGGAAGAGATGATGACCAGCGGCTTCCGGCGGCCCAGGCGGTCGCTCAGCCGGCCGCCGACCACGCTGGTGATGATCACCATGACCGTATACAGGCCCGTGAGGATCAGGACGCCAAACTCGGGCTCGATACCCTGGGTTTCGCGGACGCGGACGGCGTCGTTGAGGAAGAACAGCAGGTAGAGGGTGACCATATGGTTGCCGATGTTCACCAGGAGCCGCGTCAGCCAGGCCCAGGCAAAGTCCGGATGGCGGGCCGGGGAAATCCAAAAACCCCGCACAAAGCCGCCCAGGCTGAACGGCGGACGGGCCTGCGCAGGCAGCGGGACGTCGTCGTTCTTGAAGTAATAGAGCACGACGCCGGCGAGCAGCGCCACCGCGCAGACAACATACCCCGCGGCGAAGTTTCCGGCGACGGCGGCGGCGATCACCGCCCCTGCCAGGATTCCCGCTGTCTGGCCCATGGCGGCAAGGCCGCCGACCATGCCGCGCTGGGGTACCGGCACGCGGTCCGGGATGGCCGCCGTGATGGCCGCATAGGCGCCGTTGCAGCCGGCCTGGACCAGGCACCAGAGCAGCGTCATTGCGGCAACGCCCGGAGCGCCGGCCAGCGCGATCAGGGCCGCGGCACCCAGGACGGCACCGAAGAGCACCCACGGCACCCGCCGCCCCCGGCGCGCGGTGGTCCGGTCGCTGAAGGCGCCGAAGAGGGGGTTGGCCACCAGGGACACGGCCGCCCCCGCGCCCGTCACGAGGGCGAGGATGGCTTCCTTGTCCGGTTCGCTGAAGGCTGCCGCCTGTTGGCCGAGGAGCACCTGGAGCGGGCCGAAGAATGCCGCGTTGATGCCGACGTTGACCAGCACCACCCCTGCCGTCCAGACAGGCCGGACGCGGCGTTCGGGTTCGGCGAGCGCCGGCGCGGTGGTATCGGACATGCTCATGGCTCCCCCTGGAACTGATGATCAGGCATATGTATCAGTGCGCAGCCAGACTACCGGGACTCGGCAGATCTGGGTGCAATGTGCGAGTCTCGGTCATGAAACACGCTGCCAACCCGCTCTGCCACGCCATCCGGTTAACACGCAAGGAGTCACTGTGAACGCTTCCGCCCTGAATACTGCAGACCTTTACGACGAGCGCGGCGGGGAGCTGGAATCCGTGTCGGTGCAGTTCCAGTCCCTGGGCGGGCACACGCACTTCAGCGGACCGGTCCGGACCATTCGCTGCTTTGAGGACAACGCGCTGGTCAAGACCGTGCTGGCCACTCCCGGCAACGGCTCCGTCCTGGTGGTCGACGGCGCCGGTTCCCTCCGCACGGCACTGATGGGGGACATGATCGCGGCGAGCGCCGTCGCGAACGGCTGGGCCGGCGTCGTCATCAACGGTGCCATCCGGGACCGGCTCGCCATCGCGGGGCTGCCGCTCGGGGTCAAGGCACTGGGCAGCAACCCGCGCAAGAGCGCCAAGGACGGCGCCGGGGCAATCGACGTGCCCCTGGAGATCGACGGCGTGGCCATCCGCCCCGGCGTGATGATCTGGTGCGATCCGGACGGGATCCTGGTCGAACGGTAAGGACTTTCTTCTCCCGAGGTAGTGGCGGGAACAATTCAGCCAGTAACATAGTTACTGAAAGCAACTATCCGCTTAATCCCCCACTTCACCTTGGAGCAGTCATGTCCAAAACCACCTCCGTGCGCGCCGCGGGAGAGGTCCTGACCCACCGTCAGACCATCACCGTCATGGTGGGACTCATGCTCGGCATGTTCCTGTCTTCGCTGGACCAGACGATCGTGTCCACCTCGATCTACACGATCGCCAACGACCTCGACGGCCTCTCCCTGCAGGCCTGGGCCACCACCGCCTACCTCATCACCTCCACGGTGAGCACGCCGCTCTACGGCAAGCTCAGCGACATCTTCGGGCGCCGCCCGCTGTATCTCATCGCCATCGTGATCTTCCTCGCCGGTTCGCTCTACGCCGGCTCGGTCCACTCGATGACCGAACTCGCCATTGCCCGCGGCATCCAGGGCATGGGCGCCGGCGGCCTCCTGGCCCTCGCACTGACCATCATCGGCGACATCGTGCCGCTCAAGGACCGGGCCAAGTACCAGGGCTACTTCATGTCGGTCTTCGGCATCTCCTCCGTCCTGGGCCCGGTGATCGGCGGCGCCTTCGCGGGCACCGAAACGATCCTCGGGATCGACGGCTGGCGCTGGGTGTTCCTGATCAACATTCCGATCGGCCTCGCGGCCCTCACAGTGGTGTTCATGTACCTGCACCTCCCCGCCAAGCACGTGAAGCAGAAGATCGACTACTGGGGCGCCGCGGCCATCACGCTGGCCATTGTGCCGCTCCTCCTCGTGGCCGAACAGGGCCGCACCTGGGGCTGGAGCTCCGCGAACTCCTACCTCTGCTACGGGCTCGGCGTCGTGGGCATCATCGCGTTCCTGCTGGCCGAACGGCACGCCGCCGACTACGCGCTGATCCCGCTCCGGCTGTTCCAGAACATCACCTTCGGCCTGTCCTCGCTGCTGAACTTCATCATCGGCATCGGCATGTTCGGCGCCATCGCAATGCTGCCCATGTACCTGCAGCTGGTCAAGGGCCTGACCCCCACCGAGGCCGGCCTCATGATGATCACCTTCACCGTGGGCATCCTCACCGGCTCCATCACAGCGGGCCGGACCATCTCGGCCTCGGGCACCTACCGGATCTTCCCGATCCTTGGCACCGCTACGCTGACGGTGGCCGCCGTCGTCATGGGCCTCTCCCTCGGCGTGGACACCCCGCTGTGGGTCCCCGGCGCCATCGCCGTGTTCTTCGGCCTGGGACTGGGCTTCTGCATGCAGCCGCTGACGCTGGCCATGCAGGTCTCCGTGCCCTCGAAGGACATGGGCGTGGGCACCTCCTCCGCCGCGTTCTTCCGCTCCATGGGCGGCGCGGTTGGCACGGCCGTGTTCATCTCGATGCTTTTCAGCCTCGCGGCGGACAAGATCGCCACGGGCATGAAGGACGCCGCGCAGAATGCCGACTACCTCAAGGTGCTCAAGGATCCGGCCGTGGCCGCCGACCCGGCCAACGCCCAGCTCTACGAGTTCTTCAAGAACGGCGCCAGCAACGATTCACTCAACGACACCAGCTGGCTGCACACCGCCAACGCGACGCTGACGCGCCCCATCACCGAGGGCTTCGCGCAGTCGATCGACGCCGTCATGCTCACGGCCGCCGTGCTCACCGGCATCGCCTTCCTGATCACGTTCGCCCTGCCGAACAAGAAACTCACGGACCCGAAGGTGGTTGCCCGGGAGGGTGCCGTGGCCGCCGCCCACTAGGGCGGTCCCGAGGTCTGGAACACGACGACGGCAGGCAGTCTTCTGGACCGCCTGCCGTCGTCGTCTGCCCTCAGGCGCAGCAGCTTCAAAGTGTATGTTTCGTCTCACTTTCCGGTGGTTGTGACAGGCGGCACGCCGGGTCGGGTGTAAGACTGTGTAGTTGCGGCGAAGGCCGTGGACCGCGAACTGCCAAGGGAGCCGTATGACCACCACCCATGACCAGACCGCCGCCAAGATCCCAAAAAGGGTCATTTGGCTGGCCGTAGCGGGCGCCGTCGGCGGCTTCCTCTTCGGTTTTGACTCCTCCGTCGTCAACGGCGCCGTCGACGCGATCAAGGACGAGTTCGCCCTCAGCGAGGCCGTGACCGGCTTCGCCGTCGCCGTGGCCCTCCTCGGCTGCGCGGCAGGGGCCTACCTGGCCGGCAAGATCGCCGACCGCTATGGCCGGATCCCGGCCATGAAGCTGGGCGCGCTGCTGTTCCTCGTCAGCGCCATCGGCACCGGGTTCGCGTTCGGCGTCTGGGACCTGATCTTCTGGCGCCTGGTGGGCGGGCTCGGCATCGGCCTGGCCTCGGTGATCGCGCCGGCCTACATTTCCGAAATCTCCCCCCGCCACGTCCGGGGCCGCCTGGCCTCGCTGCAGCAGCTGGCGATCACCACCGGCATCTTCGCCGCCCTGCTCTCCGACGCCGTGTTCGCGACGTCGGCCGGCGGCGCGGACCAGGCCCTGTGGCTTGGTTTGGAAGCCTGGCGCTGGATGTTCATGGCCGCCGCCGTCCCCGCGGTCGTCTACGGCTGGATCGCCTTCACCCTGCCCGAATCGCCGCGGTTCCTGGTGTTCCAGGGCAAGGACCAGGAGGCCCTCAGGGTCTTCAAGTCGATCGCCCCGGACGAGGACTCGGACCGGCACCTGCGCGACATCAAGAAGGCCATCGACGAGGACAAGCTCGCCGGCCAGAAGGGTTCCCTGCGCGGCAAGGCCCTGGGCCTGCAGCCGGTGGTCTGGATCGGCATCATCCTGTCCGTGCTGCAGCAGTTCGTCGGCATCAACGTCATCTTCTACTACTCCACGACGCTGTGGAAGGCCGTGGGCTTCCAGGAAAAGGATTCGCTCACCATCTCCGTGGCCACCGCCGTCACCAACATCCTGGTCACGCTCGTGGCAATCGCCCTGGTGGACCGGATCGGGCGCCGTCCGATCATGCTGGCCGGCTCGATCGGCATGGCCCTCTCGCTGGGCACCATGGCGCTGGCCTTCGGCTCGGCCACCGGGTCCGGCGACGCGATCTCGCTGCCCGGGGCGTGGGGTCCGGCGGCGCTGGTCGCCGCCAACGTGTTCGTCATCAGCTTCGGCGCCTCCTGGGGCCCGCTGGTGTGGGTGCTGCTGGGGGAGATCTTCCCGTCCCGGATCCGCGCCCGGGCCCTGGGCCTGGCCGCGGCCGCGCAGTGGATCGCCAACTTCGCCATCACCCTGAGCTTCCCGGTCATGGCCGCGGCCTCCCTGCCGCTGACGTACGCCATGTACGCGCTGTTCGCGGCGGCGTCGTTCTTCTTCGTCATGTTCAAGGTCCCGGAGACCAACGGCATGTCCCTGGAGCAGGCCGAAACCCTGTTCGTACCGAAGGGATCCGCAAAGGAAGCCGCCAAGGAATCCGCGAAAGAGTCCGCCAGGGCCTGAGCCGGCGCTTCTGTGAGGCCCGCCGCACCTTCAGCGTTCCGACAAAGAACGCCCATGCTTCCTCGGAAGCATGGGCGTTCTTTGTCACCTCAGCGGGTTCTGCACAACACGGGGCGTTGCTACACCACGTGTGGCTCGTGCGCCGCCAGGTAGCGGCGTCCGCCGAAGACGACGGCAATGGCGGCCACCATGGCCAGCGCGCCGGCGAAGAAGGGCACCTGCGGGCCGAAGTGCTCGCCCAGCTGCGCCGCGGCAAACGGTGCCAGGGCGCCGCCCATCCAGCGCACGAAGTTGTAGCCGGCCGAGGCCACCGGCCGCGGCGAGTCGGACACGCCCATGGCCAGTTCGGTGTAGATGGTGTTGTTGATGCCCAGGAGCGCCCCGGAAATGACGACGAGGACGACGACGGCCGGCACCGAGTGCCCGGCGGCCAGGCCCAGTCCCACAAGGTCGAGCATCAGCAGGACGAGGGTGCCGGTGAGGACCCGGACCGCTCCGAAGCGGTTCTGCAGCACAGGGGCGGCAAACACTGAGAAGACCGCGACGGCCACACCCCAGCCGAAGAACACCCCGCCGATCCCGTAGGCGTCCATGCCGAGGATGAAGGGCGTGAAGGCGAGGACGGTGAAGAAGCCGTAGTTGTAGAACAGGCCGCTGGCCGCCGTCGTCCGCAGCCCCTTGTGTCCGAGGGCCAGCAGCGGATCCCGGAGCCGGACTTTCCGCCCGGGCAGCGGAGTCCTGGGCAGCAGGGCAATGAGCGCGATGAATGCGGAGGCCATCAGCACGGCCGTGCCGAAGAACGGGGCGCGCCACTGCCAGCCGCCCAGCAGTGCGCCCAGGAGCGGGCCGAGGGAAATGCCCAGGCCGAGCGCGGCCTCGTAAAGGATGATCGCCGTGCCGGCGCCGCCACTTGCCACGCCGACAATCACGGCCAGCGCCGTGGCCACGAACAGGGCGTTGCCCAGCCCCCAGCCGGCGCGGAAGCCGATGAGCTCAGACACGCTGCCCGACGTGCCGGACAGGGAGGCGAACACGACGATGACCGCCAGCCCGATCAGCAGCGTCCGCTTCCCGCCGATCCGGGAGGACACGTAGCCGGTGATCAGCATGGCGACTGCGGTCACCAGGAAATAGCTTGTGAAGAGCAGTGACACCTGGCTCGGCGAGGCGTCCAGGTTCTTGGCGATCGCCGGCAGGATGGGGTCCACCAGCCCGATCCCCATGAAGGCGAACACCGCCGCGAGGGCCGTGGCCCACACCGCCTTGGGCTGTTTGAGCAGTGAGGCCTTCTCGGCCTCGAGGGTTACTTCCGCTGCCGGCAGGGTGTCGGCGGGCTGGCCGTGCATGGGGGCACTCCTAAGTGATTGGAATTGTTGGGTGAAGATCAGGCCAGGAGCGTCGCGTTGATCCTGCCGATGACCGGGAGGGCGGCCGCGAGGGCGGCGCGGTCTTCGTCCGAAAGGGACGAGAGGACGCCGGCCATGACGGCGTTGCGGCGCTCATTGGCGGATGCGACGGCGGCGAGGCCGGCGTCCGTGAGGGTGACCCGGACGGCGCGGGAATCGTCGGGGTCCGGCTCGCGCCGGGCGAGGCCGGCGCGCTCGAGCTTGATGATCTGCTCGGTGGCACTGGGCACCTTGACGCCAAGATTCCGGGCGATTTCGCCCACCCGCACACCGCCTGCGGCGGGCCCGGCGTCCAACAGCATCTTGAGCATGCTGAGCTGGGCGGCGCTGAGTTCGCCGTCGGCGTCCAGCCGGCGGACGAGGTAGATGCTGTGGCGAAGGGCCTCGCGGAAGTCCTCGGCGAGAGCGAGGAGGCCGGGGTCAGCCGGTTGACTGGCATTCATAGTTAGGTAGCCTAACAGTTAGGCACCCTAATGGTCAACGTCCAGTCCCTCCCTCACTTTTCGCGTCAAAAAAACAGACCCTCCCTCATCAGAAGTGAGGGAGGGTCTGTGTATCGGACAATCATCTGAGGGAGCGTCGCCCAAAAGCCCGCGCGATCTGAGGGAGCGTTGTTGGGCTGGGGCGGCTAGACGACCGCTTTGGCCTCCTCGATGAGGGAGGACACGGCGGCAAAGAGCGGGTGGTCCGCCGGCAGGCCAGTGATCTTCTCCGTGGCCTCGTCCGGCGTGGACGCGGAGAGGATTTTCGCCAGCTCCACGGCCTCGGCGTCGGCCGGATCATTGAAGCGCAGGGCCGCGGCGATGGCCCCGAGCAGCGCCTCGGGGACAATTCCGCGTTCGGCCAGCTCGGCAGCGGGACCGATGAAGCGCTCATGCCGGCTGAGTTTGCGCAGCGGGGCACGGCCCACCCGGGTGACGGTGTCCGGCAGGTGCGGGTTCGAGAAGCGGCCCAGGATTTTTTCCACGTACGCCTCCTGCTCGGCCCGGTTGAAGCCGTGCTTGGCCACCAGCAGCTCCTTGGTTTCGTCCAGGACGGCGCGCACATCGGCCGCGACGTCCTGGTCGGCCATGGCCTCGGAAATCTTGCCCAGGCCGGCCTCGAATCCGAAGTAGGCCGCCGCCGCGTGCCCCGTGTTGACGGTGAACAGCTTCCGCTCGATGTACGGTGCGAGATCGTCCACGAACGTCGCGCCCGGGACCACCGGCTCGTTACCGGCGAACGGGGTGCGGTCGATCACCCACTCATAGAACGTCTCCACCGTGACGTCCAGGCCCTGCCCGGCTTCCTGGTTCGGCACAATCCGGTCCACCGCCGTGTTGGCAAACACGGCGGCCGCGTCCAGGGCGCCCGCGGCCGGATCCCACTGGGCAACGACCTCGGACTTCAGGATGTCCGTGGCGTTGATCGCGTTCTCGCACGCCATCACCTGCATCGGCGCCAGCCCGGCGGCACGGGCGGCAATCCCCTTGGCGATCACGGGCGCCACGAACTTCAGGATGTGCGGCCCCACGGCGGTGGTGACGATGTCCGCCGTCGCGATTTCCGCGACGACGTCGGCCTCCTGGGTGCCGGAGTTCAGCGCCCGGAAGTTGTTGACGGTACGGACTGCGGGGTTCTCTCCGACTTCGTGGACCTCGTAGCTGTCCGCGGCGGCCAGTTCGGTGATGAGGGCGTCCGCGACGTCGGCGAACACCACCTCATACCCCGCGTCGTGCAGCAGCAGGCCCACGAAGCCGCGCCCGATGTTTCCGGCTCCGAAATGAACAGCCTTCACTAGGAGTTGACCTTTCCGAACAGGGCCAGCACTTCGTCAACCGTGGTGGCCGCCTCGAGCTGGGCCACCTGGGCCTTGTTGGTGAAGACCTTGGCGATTGAGGACAGGATGTGCAGGTGTTCGTTGTTGACGCCGGCCACACCGACGACGAACTTCACTTCTTTGCCGTTCCAGTCGATGCCGTTCGGGTAGCGGATAACGGAGACCGCCGACTTCATGATGTGGTCCTTCGCGGCGTTGGTGCCGTGCGGGATGGCCAGGAAGCTGCCCATGTACGTGGAGACGGATTCCTCGCGTTCGTGCATGGCGTCCACGTAGCCGGAGTCGACGGCGCCGCGGTCCAGCAGAAGCTGCCCGGCCTCGTCGATCGCGGCGTCCCGCGTGGTCGCGTGGCCGTTGAGGACGACGCTTTCGGCCACCAGGATGCCGGCGGGACCCTCCTCGGCTTCTGCCTCGGCGGCCGCGACAGGGGTCGTTTCCGTGGTGCCGGCTTCCGTGTTGCTGGCCTCGACCAGTTCCACGATCTCGTCGTACCGCGGGCTGTTCATGAAGTTGTCCACAGAGACATGCACGGCGCTGGCGGTCGCGGGCTTGGCCCGTTCGGTCAGGTCCTGGTGGGTGATGACGACGTCGTAGGTGTCGGTGAGGTTGGCGATCGCGGAGTTGGTGACCTTGACGTCCGAGAAGCCGGCGGCCTTGATCTTGTTGCGGAGCACCGAGGCGCCCATCGCGCTGGAACCCATGCCGGCGTCGCAGGCAAAGACGATGTTCTTGATCGGGGTGGCGAGGACGGCGACGCCGCTGGCACCCACGCCCTCACCGATCAGGGCTGCGGACACCGAGCTCTTCTTGCCCTTCAGGGCCTCCATCCGGTGGGTGGCCTGATCGAGGTCGTCTTCGGCGGGCGCCTTGCTGGCTTTCAGGACCACCGAGGCGATCAGGAAGGACACCGTGGTGGCAAAGAGGACGGAGAGCGTCACGCCAACATAGCTGTCGCGCGCCGTGGAGGCGTAGACCGCGATGATGCTGCCCGGGGCTGCCGGGGACCGGAGTCCGGCGCCGGTGACCACGAGCGTGAAGATGCCGGTCATGCCGCCGCCGATTGCGGCGAAGATCGTCATCGGCTTCATCAGGACGTACGGGAAGTAGATCTCATGGATACCGCCGACGAACTGGATCACGGCTGCGCCCGGCGCGGACGCCTTGGCCAGACCCTTGCCGAAGAATGAAAAGGCGAGCAGGATGCCGAAGCCCGGACCGGGGTTGGCTTCAAGCAGGAACAGGATGGACTTGCCCTGCTCGAGCGCCTGCTGCGTGCCCAGCGGGGTGAGGATGCCATGGTTAACGGCGTTGTTCAGGAACAGGACCTTTGCGGGCTCGATGAAGATGCTCGTGAAGGGCAGCAGGCCGTTGGTGACCAGGAATTCGACCACGGCGCTGGCGCCATTGCTGAAGGCCTTCACGATCGGGCCGACCACCAGCATGCCGACAACCGCCATGGCGGCGGCAACGATGCCTGCCGAGAAGTTGTCGATCAGCATTTCGAAGCCGGGCTTGACGCGGCCTTCCCAGATCTTGTCCAGCTTCATCATGATCCAGGCAGTGAGCGGGCCAAGGATCATGGCGCCGATGAACATGGGGATGTCGGTACCGACGATGACACCCATGGTGGCCACCGCGCCCACCACGCCGCCGCGCACGCCGTAGACCATCCGGCCGCCGGTGTAGCCGATCAGCAGCGGGAGCATGTACGTGATCATGGGCCCGACAAGCTTGCCGAGCTCCGCATTGGGGAAGAAGCCGGCCGGGATGAAGAGCGCCGTGATGAAGCCCCAGGCGATGAAGGCGCCGATGTTGGGCATGATCATTCCGGACAGGAACGTCCCGAATTTCTGGACGTGTACGCGCATGCTGGTGCGTGGTTTCGCAACTGTCTCTGTTGCCATGTGAGTTCCTAACCGTCGTTCCCGCTGCATTGCAGGATGGTCCGATAATTTCGCCGAGCTAGCTGGTGGAGCTGTTGGAGATCCGGTGGAGCCATTCGAGGAAGAGCTTGAGTTCCGAGCTGGAGAGCTGGTCCGAGTGGGACGCCTGGAGGGCTGCGTTCAATGCGATGGCCGCCACAACCACTGAGGACTTTCCGCTGTCCACAGAACCGTTGTCCCGGGCCTGCTCGGTGGAAACCGCAAAGATCATGGCGTCGCGGGTCATGGCGGAGAGCTCGAGGTTCCGCTCCGGCACCTTTTCCGCGATCAGCATGAGGGTCATGCCCACATTGGCCGCCAGGATGGACCTGGCCGCCTCCTTGGGCGGGACGTTGAGCTGGCCGGAGACAGCCGCCTTGTTCAGCATTTCCTCCATGAGGGCCTCGGCATCGGCGACGATGGCCGGGCGGCTCTCAGGGCGGATGTTGCCGAACATGACGAGGTACAGTTCCGGCTGTTTCAGCCCGAACTGGACATGGTTGTCCCACATCCTCCGGATGTCCTCCAGAGGCTGGCCAGAGGGCGCGAAGTCCCGTTCGCCCGCGACATATTCGTCGAAACCTGCTGCGACGACGGCGTCGAACAGCCCTTCTTTGTCACCAAAGTGGTGGTAGAGGGTCGGTGCCGTGACACCGGCCAGCTGCGTGATCTGGCGGGTCGAGACTGCGGATCCGCCGGAGTTGGCCAGCAGCTCGGCGGCCGCACGCAGCAGCCGGGCTTTGGGTGGTAGCTGGCCATCGATACTCATAACCGCTACCCTAGCACCTATAGCAACGCTATATGAACTGCATCACATACAATTTTTTCAGGTGCCGTGACCCGCCCGCTGCCGTAGCCGTCAGCCGCGGGCGCAAATGATCAGCAGGGTCGCTGCGGCACCTGGTTTACCGGCTTGATGGCCACTGGCCTACGACAGAATATGAGGACCTTCAGTGCAGAACTTCCCAGGAGTAGGCGTTAGCCCCGGCCGCATCATCGGCACCGTCCGGCAGATGCCCAAACCGATCAGCGAACCGCCTGCCGGAGAGCAGCTTCCCGCCGGCGTCACGGCGGAGGACGCGACGGCGGCGCTGAAGGCCGCGGCGAAATCCGTCCACGACGAACTGAAGGCCCGCTCCGAGACCGTCTCGGGCGACGGCAAGGCCGTTCTCGAGGCCACGGCCCTCATGGCCACTGACACCATGCTGCTCAAATCCGCCGCAAAACTGATCGGCCGCGGCACCTCCGGGCAGCGTGCAATCTGGGAAGCCGGCGCCTCGGTCTCGGAGATGCTGCACAACCTGGGCGGCTACATGGCCGAGCGCGCCACGGACGTCCTGGATGTCCGCTCCCGGATCGTGGCGGAACTGCGCGGAGTCTCCGCGCCGGGCATTCCCGTGTCCTCCACCCCGTTCATCCTCATCGCAGAGGACCTGGCCCCGGCCGATACCGCCACCCTGGATCCGGAAAAGGTCCTGGCCCTCGTCACCGCCGGCGGCGGCCCGCAGTCCCACACCGCGATCATCGCCCGGTCACTGGGTCTGCCCGCCGTGGTCGCCGCAGTCGGGGTCGACGAACTCGCCGACGGCACCGAGGTGTACGTGGACGGCGCGGCCGGGCTCATCACCGCGAACCCCGACGAGTCCCAGCGCGCGGCCGCAGCCCACTGGGCCGCCACCGCCTCACTGCTCGCCGCCTTCGACGGGACCGGCACGACGGCGGACGGCCACCTCGTGCCGCTCCTGGCCAACGTCGGCGGCGCCAAGGACGCCGTGGCCGCGGCCGGCCTGAACGCCCAGGGCGTGGGACTGTTCCGGACCGAATTCTGCTTCCTGGAGCGGGACACCGAACCGACCGTGGAGGAGCAGGCCGCCGCCTACCAGGGCGTCTTCGACGCCTTCCCGGGCAAGAAAGTGGTGCTCCGCACGCTCGACGCCGGCGCGGACAAGCCGCTGCCGTTCCTGACCGACGCCACCGAGCCCAACCCCGCCCTGGGCGTCCGCGGCTACCGGACCGATTTCACCACGCCGGGGGTCCTGGAGCGCCAGCTGCAGGCCATTGCCTTAGCGGAGAAAGCATCCGAGGCCGACGTCTGGGTGATGGCCCCGATGATTTCCACCGCTGAGGAAGCGGCCCGCTTTGCCTCGCTGTGCACTGCGGCAGGGATCAAGACGCCCGGCGTCATGGTGGAGGTCCCGTCGGCGGCGCTGACGGCCGAGGCCATCCTCCGCGAGGTTGGCTTCGCCAGCCTGGGCACCAATGACCTCACCCAGTACGCCATGGCAGCCGACCGCCAGCTCGGCCCGCTGGCCGCCCTGAACACCCCCTGGCAGCCGGCCGTACTGCGGCTCGTGGGCCTGACCGTGGAAGGTTCCGCGGCCGAGGGCCACAACAAGCCGGTGGGCGTGTGCGGTGAGGCCGCGGCGGACCCTGCCCTCGCCGTCGTCCTCACGGGGCTGGGCGTCACCACGCTGTCCATGACGGCGCGTTCCATCGCGGCCGTCGCCGCCGTGCTGAAGACCGTCACCCTGGCTGAAGCGCAGGAGCTGGCCAAGCTGGCCTTGTCCGCGCCGAGCGCTACGGAGGCCCGGGCGTGGGTGCGGGCAAAACTGCCGGTCCTGGAGGACCTTGGGCTGTAGCGGCTGCCGCTAGGATGCACTCATGGCACTGATAGCCCCCCGGGTGACGGCCGGCCTCCCGGCCGAGGATGCGCAGAACCTCAGGTACGCCCTCGACGGCAGCCACGACATTACGGTGTTCGTGGACGGCACCGTCCACCGGCTGCCGCCCGCGGCGCGGGACGCCGTCGTCGATCTGCTGGGCCGCTTCAGCCGCGGCGAGGCGGTGACGGTCAGCAGCGTCGAGGAAATGCTGACGACGTCCCGGGCCGCGGAGCTTGCGGGAATCTCGCACACATATCTGCGGAACATGACCGACCGCGGCGAGATCCCGGTGGAATACCGCGGAACGCACCGCCGGATCCGGCTGGCCGACATCATGGCGTGGCTTGAAACGCAGAAGAAGAATGGTGCGGGCGCCGGCACGCCGGCCGGCCAGGATGACGAGACTGCCGGTGCTTCATGAAGCAGTGATAAGGATCAAGCAACGATCCCTGTCCGGCGCGGAAGCACTGATATCCCGCGGGTTAAGCTTGGAATGTGGGTAAATTCAGAGGGTGGCACATCGTGGCAGGGATCGCCGCCATGCTGCTCGCTGGCATCTTCGGAACCGCGATGGGCCTGAACAACACCGCCACGTATTTGGCCAGCGGCGTCGCTTTCGTAGCGGTGTCGCTCTGGGTGGACAGCCGGATTTCCCGCCGCCGGAGTGCCGCCGGCATCGCCGGCCCCGGCCAGGACCTTGGCCAGGACGCTGGCCACGACGCGAAGCCGGCGCTCGACGCCGACACCTCCAAGCGCGAGGGCTAAGCGCGCCGCTAGATTCTGGGCCGGCCAGCCCAGCGCCGCGCCTTGAGCCCGGCATGCAGTTCCAGCCGCACCATTCCCTTCAACGGGTCCACGCCCAGCAGCTGGCGGATCCGGCCGAGCCGGTTGTAGATGCTGCTCCGGTGCAGGTGCAGTTTGGCCGCGACCTCCTGGACCGAGCCGTCGTTGTCGTAGAACAGCTCCAGCACGGGCAGCAGCTCGTGGTTGCGGTCATGGTCCTCGAGGAGGCGGAAATACACGGAACCCGCGTCTGCCCAGGCTCCCGCGCCGCCGCCGGCCGAGGCCAGGAGCTGGTAGACGCCGGTGGCCCGGCAGTCGACGAGCTCGCCCAGCTGGGGATCCACCGCCGCGGCCTGGGCCGCCTGCCGTGACTGCCGGTAGGCCTCGGCCAGTTCCCGCGGCTTGGCGAATCCCTCGGACGTGCCCAGGATGATCCGCCGGACCGTGCGCCCGGAGCGTTTGGCGAGTTCGAGCTGGTAGTGGACCAGCACCTGGGCGTGGTCGGCGCGTCCCGTGGATTCCTTGAAGAGCACCACCGCATGGGTCTCCGTGCCGGCGCTGAATAGTGCGGCGTCCACCCCGATGGTCGCCTGCAGCGCCGCGGAGCGGTGAATGAGCGTGTCGGCGATGGGATCCGAGCCCCCGGCCCAGCCATCCGCGTCCAGTACGGTCACCAGCTGCCAGGGCCCCTTGCCCTGGACCTCTTTCCAGCCCGCGACGGCCGCCGCCGCGTTGGCCTCCCCGGCGCACGCGGCCAGGAACTCCTGCTCGCGCCGGCGCCGGAACTCGGACTCCGCCGTGTTGGAATCCAGCAGCAGGGAGGACAGCTGCTCCAGCTCCGGCGCCACGTCCGGCAGCTGACCCAGGACGGTCGCGGCGCTGGGCTCCCCGGCGTCGAGCTGGACCCACAGGTACCCCACCCGGAAGCCCCGCACCAACAGCGGCACGCACACGCGCCCGAGCATGCCGAGGTCCGCGTTGGCCGGCACGACGACCGGCCGGACCGCCGTCGCGATCCCGTGGGAGAGCTGCCACGCGATGACATCCACGGGGACCCGCTTGCTGAGCAGGAAGTTCACCCGGACGCGGTCCGCGTGGGATTGGTTGGAGCTGTAGGCGAGGAGCAGACCGTCGAGGTCCTCGAGGGAGAGGCCGCGGCCCAGCCGCTGCGCCACCTGCTCCACGAGCTGCTCCACGTCCTGCTGCTGCATCCTGCCAGACTACTGCCCCCGCCCGCCGCACTGCGAATGCATCCGGGACGGACACGAGCCGACACCTGACGTCCGCGCCCTCGACAAATGTCTATTCCAGGTTTTGAAAAACCCCGGAATGACGCGGCGGGCGCCCGATGCCCGGCGGCGGCACCTGTCGCGTGCCTCACAGCGGGATTTATTCTGGAAGAACGAATCCCCCGCTCATCCAGGCCCACGAGGCCACCAGCTACTGGAGCTAACAAATGATCATCGGCGTACCCAAAGAGATCAAGAACAACGAGTTCCGCGTCGCCATCACGGCGGCCGGCGTCCATGAATTCCGCACCCACGGCCACGTCGTCCTCGTCGAGCGCGGCGCGGGCCGGGGCTCCGGCATCACGGATGAGGAATACGCGATCGCCGGCGCCGAGATCGTCGCCGAAGCCGACGACGTCTGGGGCCGCGCGGACATGGTGCTGAAGGTCAAGGAACCGGTCAAGGCCGAATACCACCGCTTCCGCAAGGGCCTGATCCTCTTCACTTACCTGCACCTGGCCGCCGAACCGGAACTGACCCAGGCACTGATCAACTCCGGCGTCACCGCCATCGCGTACGAGACCGTCCAGGAGGGCAGGTCCCTGCCGCTGCTGGCCCCGATGTCCGAGGTTGCCGGCCGGCTGTCCGTGCAGGTCGGCGCCACGTCCCTGATGGCCCCGGCAGGCGGCAAGGGTGTGCTGCTCGGCGGCGTCCCGGGCGTCCGTCCGGCCAAGGTCGTTGTTCTCGGCGCCGGTGTTGCCGGCACCAACGCAGCCGCCATGGCCCTGGGCCTGGGCGCCGACGTCACCATCCTGGACATCAACATCAACCGCCTGCGCGAACTGGACGCCCAGTACCAGGGCCGCCTGAAGACCGTCGCGTCCAACAAGTACGAGATCGAGAAGTCCGTGGTCGACGCCGACCTCGTGATCGGTTCGGTCCTGATCCCGGGCGCCAAGGCACCGAAGCTCGTCACCAACGAGCTCGTGTCCCGGATGAAGCCCGGCTCCGTGCTGGTGGACATCGCCGTGGACCAGGGCGGCTGCTTCGAGGACACGCACCCCACCACGCACCAGGAACCGACGTACAAGGTCCACAACACGATCTTCTACTGCGTCGCCAACATGCCCGGCGCCGTCCCGAACACCTCCACGTACGCGCTGACCAACGTCACCCTGCGCTACGCCGTCTCACTGGCGAACCTGGGCGTCAAGGCTGCGTTTGAGCGCGACGCCGCCCTGGCCGCCGGCCTGAACATCGCCGGCGGCAAGGTTGCCCACCGCTCGGTCTCCGAGGCGCACAACCTGCCCCTCATCGCCGACTGGCACGAGCTGGTCTCCGCGTAGCCAGCACCGTGTAACCAACACATCTCCGCGTAGCGGCACTTCATCGGCTGCTCGGCAACCGCCCTTTTGGACCCCCAGAACGGCAGTTGCAGAGCAGCCGATGGCTGTTTAAGCCCGCACCGTGCCGAGAACCTAGGCGAGGGACCGTGCCTGCTCGATCAGCTGCAGCACCTGGAGCGGGCCCGCGGGGTCGACGGGGACTGGCAGCGCCGAGCCGGCGCCGCCGTCGGCGATCTTGGCGGCCAGGATCCGGTAGAACTCGGGGTAGGCGCCGCGTTCGGTGGGCAGCCGGTCCAGGTGCCCGTCGCGCCCCAGCAGCCCGGCCCAGTCCGGATCTTCCACGCCGTAGTCGGCATCCAGCGGGCTTCCGCCGGCCAGGATGTACGGCTCCTGCGGGTCCACGCCGTGCTTGGTGAAACCGCCCTCGCTGCCCAGGATGCGGTAGCGCGGGCCCTGCTGGGCGCACAGCATGTTCATCCACAGGTGGCTGGTCACCCCGGAGCTGTGCCGCAGGACCACGAAAACGTCGTCGTCCGCCTTGGCTCCGGGCCGCCGGGCCGCCAGTTCCGCGTGAATGACCGTGGCCGGCCCAAAAAGCTGTACGGCCTGGTCCAGCAGGTGGGTGCCGAGGTCAAACAGCACCCCGCCGCCGTCGTCCGCCGTTGCGGCCGCCTTCCATGCTTTGGGGACGTCGGGCGACCACCGCTCGAAGCGGGACTCAAAGCGGCTCACGGTGCCGAAGGCTCCGGTGTCCATGAGGGCCTTAACGGTGAGGAAGTCGCCGTCCCAGCGCCGGTTCTGGAAAACCGTGAGCACCCGGCCCAGCCGCCCGGCCAGGTCGATGAGCTCCTGCCCCTCGGCGCTGCTGGCAGCGAAAGGCTTGTCGACGACGACGTCGAGTCCGGCTTCCAGCGCCGCTTTCGCGAGTGGGTAGTGGGTGGCGGGCGGCGTGCCGAGCACCAGCAGGTCCAGTTCGCCGGCGAGCTCCAGGATATCGGCCGGGGTGTCCACAATCCGGGCGCCGGGGTACCGGGCGGACGCGGCGGACTGCCGGCCGGCGTCGGACGTGGAGATCATGTCCAGGGAAAAGGCGGGGTCGGCGGCGAGCAAGGGCGCGTGGAAGACGCTGCCCGAGAGGCCAAAGCCGGCGACGGCCGTGCGGACAGGCCGGGTTGAATCGTTGCTCATGGTGCCAAGGCTACCGGCTGGGCATGCACCGGGGCGCCTGTCCATCAGGGCCTAATCGAACGAGGCCGGTGCCGCCCGGATGGTTCCGGGGGCACCGGCCTCGGCCGTGCTGCTTGTTAGTGCGTGGTGCTTGTCAGAACTAGCTCTTCTGCCAGCCGACGACGCTCCAGTCCGGGGTCTGGAACAGGGCTGCACCGTAGTTGGCCAGGCCGGTGCGGGCGAAGTAGATCTGCGGGCCGTTCATGATGACGCCCATCGAGAAGTACTTCTCCATGTGCTTCTTCTCGACGTCCATGGCGGCCTTGTTGCGCTGGGCGTCATCCTGGATGGACGCGAGGTCCTTGATGGCCTTGTCCAGTTCGGCGTCGCCGAGTTCGTTCTCGTTGGTCTTGGAATCGTAGAACTGCTTCACGCCGGAGGTGGCGTCGGCGCCTACCGTGTAGCCGCTGATGGTGAGCTGGAAGTCGCGGCTGCCAACCACCTTGCCGAAGTCGGCGTCACCGCGCTGGTCGATGCCAACGTCCATGCCGGCCGCCTGAAGCTGCTTCTGCAGCGTCTGCACGGTGGCGAGGCCGGTGGGGTCGTCACCGAAGTTGGTGATCTTGAACGACGCCGGGACGCCGTCCTTTTCCATGATGCCCTTGGCGTTGGCCTTGTAGCCGGCCTCGGTCAGGACCTTCTTGGCCGCGTCGGCGCCGGTTTCCTTGACCGGGTAGTTGTCCTGGTAGTACTTCGAGAACGGCATCAGCATCATCGAGCCCGAGCTGTTCTCTTCCCAGTTCAGTCCGCCAAAGCGGACGGCGCGGATGGCAGGACGGTCCACGGCGGTGAAAATTGCCTTGCGGACTGCGACGTCGGTGAGCGGGGCCTTGAGGGCGTTGAGGTTCAGGCCGCCAGCGAAGAGGCGCTGACCGCGGCGGACCTCGGAGTTCTTCGTGCCTTCGAGCTGCTTGTACTTCGTCAGCGTGCGGCCGTCGGCCATGTCGATCTCGCCGTTCTTGAAGGCGGCGATCTCGGCGCTGGCCTCCAGCTGGCGGAAGATCACCTTGTCCAGGACCGGCTTCTCGCCCCACCACTTGTCATTCGGCACGAGGGAGACAGTCTTCGCGGCGGAGTCAAACTTGTCGACCTTGAACGGGCCTGCCATCCACTCGGGGTGCAGTTCGCCCGTGAAGCCGGTGTTGAAGATTTCGGGAGTGTTCACAGTCTGCGGGATGAAGCCGCCGAACATGTCACTGAGCGGGTACACCGGCTGTGTGGTGGTGACAACGACTTCCTTGTCGCTGCTGCCCGCCTTGACGGAGTCGATGAACTCGTAGGCGCCGGAGCTGACGATGTCGATGTCCTTGTTCTGGCCATTGAGCATCTTCCACGTGTTCTCGAACGTGGCGGCGTTGATCGGGGTGCCGTCGTTGTAGGCGGCCTTCGGGTTGATCTTGATGGTGATGGTCTGCTTGCCACCTTTGACCTCGCTCTTGAAGTCTTCGCAGAAGTTCTTGTTGAGGTTAGCGGTGCCGTCGAAGTCCAGCTTCCAGCAGCCCACGTAGCCGGCCTCGTCGATCGGGTAGTGCAGTTCAGTGTTGTCCGCTGAGTTGCCCGCGTTGGAGAAGCCGTTGAAGTCCGGTCCGATGTTGCCCAGGGGCAGTGTTACGGTACCGCCCTGCTGCAGGTCGGCGGCCTTCTTGGCGTTGACGCTGACCAGCTTGCTCAGGTCGCCGGAGGCATCCTGTGCCTTGGCGCTCTGGGCGGTGGTTGAGGCGCCACCGCTGCCGCAAGCGGTCAGCGCGAGGGCCGCCACGACGGCCGTGAGGCCGCCGATCCTGGTCCGATTTTTCATGTGATCCCCTTCATTTTTTTCATGCGAGTGTGATGCGTGGGTTCTCGGGTGGTGTGCTGGTCCGGTGATTCAGTGGTTTTCGTGGACAACGACCATGTCCGCGTCCAGTTCGCCGTCCGGGTAGAAGCAGGCGAACTGCTGGTCGGTGGCGGACGCTTCGAGGGCCGGCTCCAGGGTCAGGCACTTCTCCTGCCTGGCCGGCGGCAGGGCCGCGAACACGGGACAGCGGGTGGCGAAGTTGCAGCCTGCCGGCGCTTCCAGCGGCGAGGGCAGGTCGCCCTGGAGGATGATCCGCTCGCGGGTCCGCTCCAGCTCCGGATCCGGTACCGGGATCGCGGAGAGCAGGGCACGGGTATAGGGATGGCGGGGGTTGTCGAAGACGGCATCGACGTCGCCGATCTCCACGATCTTGCCCAGGTACATGACGGCAACGCGGTTGGAGATGTGCCGGACCACGGAGAGGTCATGGGCCACCATGAGGTAGCTGAGGCCGAGTTCGGCACGGAGCTTGTCCAGGAGGTTGATGACGCCGGCCTGCACCGATACGTCGAGGGCGGAGACGGGCTCATCCAGGACCACCAGCCGGGGGTTCACCGCGAGGGCGCGGGCAATGCCGATGCGCTGGCGCTGGCCGCCGGAGAACTGGTTGGGGAACCGGTTGACGTGGTCCGCCTGCAGGCCCACCAGCTCCATGAGCTCCATGATCCGCTTCCGGATGGCAGCCTTGGGCATGCCCAGGTTTTCCATCGGCTCGGCCAGGACCTCGTAGACGGTGAAGCGCGGATCCAGTGCCCCGGTGGGATCCTGGAACACCATCTGCAGTTCCTTGCGCATGGCGCTCTTGGCCCGGGCGTCCGCGGCCTGCTTGTTGCTCAGCCCGCCGATCACCACCTCGCCGTCCTGGTCCTTGTGGAATTCCATGATTTCCAGCAGGGTGGTGGTCTTTCCGCAGCCCGACTCCCCCACGATCGAGAAGCACTCGCCCTCGCGGATATCGAAGCTCAGCCCGTCCACGGCCTTCACCGTGCCGATCCTGCGCTTGATCAGGGCGCCCTTCATCAGCGGAAAGTGCTTCCTGACGTCGCGGAGTTCCAGGACAGTCTTGCGTTCGTGCCGGGGAAGGCTGTCAAAGCGGGATACCGGCACGGCCGGGACGGCGAAGACCGTATGGACATCGACGTCGGCGAGGGCCTCGCTCTTGATGCACGCGGCGCTGTGCCCGGTGCCGGGCGCCACCGCCCGAAGGTCCGGTTCGCCGTCGAGGCAGGCCTCGCTGGCCAGCGGGCACCGCGGCGCGAACGAACAGCCTGTGGGCGGCTGAGTGAGGTTCGGGGGGATGCCGTCGATCGGCACCAGCGACGATTTTTCCGCGACGTCCACGCGCGGGACCGCACCGAGCAGGCCCATCGTGTAGGGCATCCGCGGGCTGTAGTAGATGTCATCGACGCTGCCGGTCTCCACCGGCCTGCCGGCGTACATCACCATGATGTCGTCCGCCATGCCGGCGACCACGCCGAGGTCGTGCGTGATCATGACGACGGCGGCGCCGGTCTCCTCCTGGGCGGCGTGGAGCACCTCGAGGACCTGCGCCTGGATCGTGACGTCCAGCGCCGTCGTCGGCTCATCGGCGATCAGAACCCGCGGGTTGTTGGCGATCGCGATGGCGATCATGACGCGCTGGCGCATGCCGCCGGAGAACTCGTGCGGGAAGGCCTTGAGCCGGTCCTTCGGGCTGGGGATGCCGACCAACCCCAGGAGTTCGACGGCGCGGGTCTCCTTGGCCTGCTTGCTCATGGTCGGGTTGTGGACGGTCAGGGCCTCGATGATCTGGGTGCCGACCGTGTAGACCGGGGTCAGGGAGGACAGCGGGTCCTGGAACACCATGGCGAGGTCGCTGCCGCGGTGGCGGCACATGGCCTTGTCGCTGAGCCCCAGGAGCTCCTTGCCCTGCAGCCGGACGGAACCGGTGATTTCCGCCGTCGGGGGCAGCAGGCCCATGATCGCCATGGACGTGACCGATTTGCCGGAGCCGGACTCGCCCACGATGCCCAGCGTCTTGCCGGGCATCACGTCGAAGTCGACGCCGCGGACCGCGTGCACCACGCCGTTTTCCGTGTTGAAGCGGACGTTGAGGTCCCGGACGGAGAGGACCGCGCTGGCGGGGGCGTGCAGCCCGGCGGCGTGGAGGCGCTCGGCGGTGCCTTGGGCGGTGTCCCGTGCAGTGGTGTTGCTGGTCATTTGCTCTTCTTCTGTTTCTTGCCGGTGGCGCCGCCGGTGGCGTTGCCGGTGGCGCTGCCAGTGGCCTTGCTCCTCTTGGCGCGGCCAACGGAGCTGGAGCTGGGGTCGAACGCGTCGCGGAGGCCGTCGTTCATCATGGCGAGCGAGCCGGTCAGCAGGAACATTACGATCAGGGGCGCCCAGAACATCCACGGAAAGGTGGAAACCTGGGAGGTCGACTGGCCGATCAGGACGCCCAGGCTCACGTCGGGGACCTTGATGCCGATGCCGATGAAGGAGAACGCGACCTCGGCGAGGATGGCGCCGGTGACGCCGCGGGTGACTTCCAGGACCAGCAGGGAGCCGATGTTCGGCACGAGGTGGCGCCAGACGATCCGGTGCGGCGGGATGCCCATGTACTGGGAGGCTTTGACGAAGTCACGCTGCATGAGGGAAAGCGACAGGGACCTGATGAGGCGTGCGGTCCCCATCCAGCTGAAGACCAGCAGCACGATGATGAGCAGCAGCCAGCTTGGGATGGTGTTCTTCAGGCCGTTGGCGCCGCCGCTCGTGGCCACCGCGACGACCAGCAGGGCGGGCATCATGATCAGGGCTTCGAGGATGAACAGCATGACCTTGTCCACCTTGCGGCCGAAGAACGCCATGGTGCAGCCGTAGACGGCGGCGATCAGCACCGAGACGAGGCCGACGACGACGCCGATCAGGATGGAGACCCTGGTGCCCTCGACGGTCAGGGCGTAGAGGTCGATCCCGGCCTGGGAGGTGCCCAGGAGGTGCTCCGCGGAGGGCGGCATGCCGATGTTGAAGGGGTCGATGGTCTCCTTGTCCCAGCTGCCGAAGAAGCCGCCGATGAAGGAGAAGAGGGTCAGGGCCAGGAAGATGGCGAGGCCGGCGACGGCTGTCCGGTTGCGCAGGAAGCGCCGCAGGATGATGCGCGACTTGCCGATCACGACCTCGTCGTCGCCGAACTTTCCTTCGTCCAGGACGGCGGCCGGGTCAATCGTGTTGAGGTTGGTCATGATTACTGCACCCGCACTCTCGGGTCCACGAGCGTGGTGGCGAAGTCGGCGAGGATCGCTCCGACCGCGAAGATGACGGAGCCGTAGGCGAGGGTCGCGGTGGCCGCGTTGACGTCCTGCAGGGCGATCGAGTCGATGGACCAGGACCCGACGCCGTGCCAGGCGAAGATTTTCTCGGCGAAGAAGCCGCCGGCGAAGATGGCCGGGATGGTGAACGCAATGCTCTGCGCCACGGGGATGAAGGACACCCGCAGGGCGTGCCGGCTGATGGCCTGGTTGCGGGTCAGGCCCTTGGCCCGCGCCGTCCTGACGAAGTCGGCGTTGACGTTGTCCAGCAGATACTGGCGCTGGGCGATCTGGTACGCGCCCCAGCCCACAATTGTGATGGCGAACGTGGGCACGGCGTAGTGGGCGAGCATGTCGACGAACTGGGCCCAGCCGTCGCCGTCCAGGCCCGGGGTGGAGATGCCGGTGACAAAGAAGACCCGCTCCCCGACCGACTCGTTGATGTTGATGGCGCCCAGCTGCACCAGGAAGTAGGCGATCGGGGCGGGGACGATGTACATGAGGTAGCTGTACGAGGTGATGGCCCGGTCCGAGGCCTTGTACTGGCGGGCTGCGGTGAAGACGCCGAGGGCGACGCCGATCACGAGGGTCAGGATGATCGAGGCCAGGAAGAGCCGGGTTGAGATCCAGACCCGGTCGCCGAACTCGGCGTTGATGAAGGCGCCGTTGGGGCTCCGTCCCCAGTCCCAGCGGGTGAGAATGGCGGTGAGCCAGTCGACGTAGCGCTCCCACGGGTTGAGGGTGGGATCGAGCCCCTTGAGCCGGAAGGAATTGACCACCTGCTCGGGCGTGGGCCGCGGAATCCGCTCCTGCTCCAGCAGCGCCGGCTGCAGCGTGCTCACGGCCAGGAGATAGCCGGCGCTGGTGGTCAGGAAGATCATGAAGACGTACGTGAGCGCGCGTTTGGCGAGATATCGAAGCATGGAGCGGCTAGTTCTGGATCGCCGTTGCCTGAGCAGATCCGGGCGTCACGGCTGCGGCCGCACGGGCGGGCCCGCTTGTGCCGGGGGCAAGATTATTCACAACGTCGATCCTTCCGTCGTCCCCATCCGGCAGCGGGTTCCGCGGCCGGTTCGGGAGTATGGGCCAGCTGGTTTCCGGCCGCCCGCATGCCTTGCGGCTGAGCCCTTGTGGGCTATGTTGCGGGTCACATTCCAGAGGAAGCTATCACATTAGCCGGGCTCCGCCGGGCTCTCACGGGCCGCGACACGGCGGCTTCGCTGCAGATCGTTATGAATAACTCCGTGGAATGGATTTGACCCACGGAACCGGCTGCGCCGCTAGGGACCGCACACTACGCGCGTGACAAGCTCCCGCCAGGTGTCCGCAAGGCGCTCCGGCGCAATCCCGTGCACGCCGACGGAGTGGAGCAACAGTTCCGGCTCCAGAGACGCCCCGAGGGCCGACGCCATGACCCACGGGTCCGCCGTCACGCCGGCTTCGCGCAGCAGCATCTCGAGATGACGGCGCCAGAGGACGGCCGGCGGGACATCGAACCTGTTGTAGACCGAGGCGTCGGCGGCCCGCGCGAGCTCCCCGAATTCCAGGATCCAGTCAATGCGGGCGGCGCCCACGGCGATCAGCCGCTCCAGGGGCGGCGCGCCGGGACCTACCGGGGGCGGACCGAACATGAACCGGCCCTGGAATTCGGCCTCGGCGTCGCTAAGGAGCGCCATCATCAGCCCGGCACGGCTGCCGAACCGCCGGAAGACCGTCCCTTTTCCAACTCCGGCGCGCTGCGCCAGCCGGTCCATGGTGAGAGCGTCGACGCTGGATTCCTCAACGATTTCCCGGGCGGCGCAGAGCAGGAGCTCCCTGTTGCGCATCGCGTCGCTGCGCGCTGATTCTGCGGCGGGCGCGGCGGGGCGCCCTGCCCCGGACTGGGCACCGGGACGGATCGGGATGAGGCTCACACCGCTGATTCTAGCGCCCCGGAAAGTGGCTCTGGAATATAACCGGACCGCAGTCCGTTTAGCATGGGTGAAGGCCCCCAAAGCCTCACGATCCACCAGCCGCCGGAATCACTCCGCGGCGTGATGCACAGGAGTACACATGTCCAAGAAGACCATCCTCACTCTCGTCGGCAGCCTTCGCGCCGGCTCCACCAACCTGCAGCTGGCCGAGGCCATCGCGCTCAACGCCCCGGAACAGGTGGACGTGGTCATTCACGAGAGCCTGGGCAACATCCCCTTCTACAACGAGGACATCGACGTCGAAGGCCAGGTGCCCGCGGCCGCCGCCGCCCTGCGGGCCGCCGCCAACGAGGCCGACACCATCCTGCTGGTGACGCCGGAGCATAACGGCACCGTCCCGGCATCGCTGAAGAACGCCATCGACTGGCTGTCCCGCCCCTTCGGCGCAGGCGCCCTGTCCGGCAAGCCCACCGCGGTTGTCGGAACCGCCTTTGGCCAGTTCGGCGGCGTATGGGCCCAGGACGAGGCCCGCAAGGCCGTCGGCATCGCCGGCGCCCAGGTCCTCGAAAACGTCAAGCTGGCAGTCCCGGGCTCGATGGTCCGCTTCGCCGAGGTCCACCCCAAGGACGACGCCGAAGTTGTCGAGCAGATCAAGGGCGTGTTCGACGCACTGGCCGAGGCTCCCGCTGCGGAAGCGGCGTAAGCTACCGCACCCCGCGCTCCGCGCCAGATACCTCCCGGGCCGCGCGGAGCATCCCGCCGATTTCAGCCCTGGCATTGTCTGGAAACAATCGTTTCCCCCAAGACAACACGGGTAGTATCCTTGGGTTTGTGACCCACGAAACACTTGATGCCGCCGCAGCAGTACTTCCGGCCGAGGCCATTGACGCAATCGAACGTGCGGCTACGTCCGCCCACCGCCACGAGATCCTGTTCTCGGAGCGCGCAGCAAATATCAAGCAGTCGGCGGTCCGGGATGTCTTCGACATCTCGATGCGCCCCGGCCTCGTCTCCCTCGCCGGGGGCAGCCCCTACCTGCAGTCCCTGCCGCTGGAACGCCTGGGCCAGACCGCCGCGAGGATCATCGCCGAGCAGGGGATGACCGCCCTGCAGTACGGCGGCGGCCAAGGCACTGAAGAGCTCCGCATCCAGATCTGCGAGGTCATGGCGGCCGAGGGGATCCTGGACGCCGACCCCGCGAACATCGTCATCACGGCCGGCTCGCAGTCCGCGCAGGATGTGGCCACCAAGGTTTTCTGCAATCCGGGCGACGTGGTCCTCGTCGAGGACCCCACCTATGTCGGGGCCCTCAACACCTTCGAGGCCTACCAGGTGGAGGTCGAAACGGTGCCGATGGACGGTGACGGCATCATCCCTGATCTGCTGGAGGCAAAGATCGCGGCCCTCCAGACCGCGGGCAAAAACGTCAAATTCCTCTACACCATTCCCAGCTTCAACAACCCGTCCGGCATCACCCTGTCCGCGGAACGCCGGCAATCCGTGGTGGATATATGCCGTCGCGCGAATATTCTGGTGCTGGAGGACAACCCCTACGGCCTGCTCCGCTTCGACGGCAAGCCGCTCACCCCCCTGCGGGCGGCCAACCCGGATGACGTCATCTACATGGGGTCCTTTTCCAAGATCTTCGCCCCGGGCCTGCGGATCGGCTGGGCCCTGGTCCCGGCCCACCTGCAGCGCAGGTACTACCTGGCGTCGGAGGCCGTCACCCTGTGCCCGCCGACGCTGAACCAGATGCTGGTGTCGGCCTATCTGCGCGACTACGACTGGCGCGGCCAGATCGAGACGTACCGTGGGCTGTACCAGGAACGCTGCGAGGCAATGCTGGCCGCCCTGGCAGAATACATGCCGGAGGGACTGACCTGGACGCGCCCCGAGGGCGGCTTCTTCGTGTGGGTCACGCTGCCCGACGGCGTGGATACTTACCCGCTGCTGAGGAAGGCCATCGACGCCGGCGTCGTCTTCATTCCGGGAGCGGCCTTTACGAACTCGGACGACTCGTCGAACAAGATCCGGCTGGCGTTCAGCGCGGTTCCGCCCGAATCGATCCGCGAGGGTGTGCGGCGGCTCGCGCCGGTCCTGCGGGAAGCCCTGACCGCCCTGTAGCGTGAACAGCGGCAGGATCCACGCGGGGCCTCGACTGGGGCGCGCTGGGGCCAGCTGATCGGCCAGGCACACTAAACAGCATTACTCGTTGAAAGAGGAGCGGTCCATGACCGGAATAATCGTTGTCGGCGTCGACGGCAGTGAAACTGCACTGCGGGCGGCGCACACCGCGCGCGACCTCGCAGTTTCCGTGGGGGCGACACTTCATGTGGTCAGCGCCTTTGACAGCGACAAGACACAGGTCTTCGGCAGCGGCAGTGACCAGTGGATCGTTTCCGACGCCGGCAACGCGGAAACGGTTGCGCGCTCGGTCGCGGAAGGCCTGCGCCGCCCGGACATCACCGTCACGTACGCGGCCGCGCGGGGCAAGCCGGCCGAGGCCCTGATCCGGGAAGCCGAACGGACCAGTGCTTTGATGATTGTGGTCGGCAACCGGCGCATGAGCGGAATCGGCCGGGTCTTGGGGAGCGTTGCGAACAGCGTGGCCCACAACGCCCCCTGTGACGTCTACATCGCCAAAACCGACGCCGACTGAGGCGCTACTGCTTCTTCGGTGCCGCTGCCGGCACGCCGGCTTGGCCGGTGTCTGAGCCTGCAGACCCAAGCATCCGCCGCAGGATTTTTCCTGAGGCGGATTTCGGCACGGCCTCGATGAACTCGACCTGTCGGACTTTCTTGAACGGCGCCACCCGGCCCGCCACGAAGTCCATGACGCCCGCCACGTCCAAGGCATCGCCGTCCGCGCCCGGCTGGCGGACCACGAACGCCTTGGGCACCTCCTGGCCGTCGGCGTCGAGGGAGCCGACCACCGCGGAGTCGGCGATGCCGGGGTGGGTGAGGAGCAGCGCCTCCAGTTCCGCCGGTGCGATCTGGTAGCCGTTGTACTTGATCAGTTCCTTGAGCCGGTCCACGACCGTCACCACCCCGTCCGCCCGCACCGTGGCGATGTCCCCCGTGCGCAGGAAGCCGTCCGCGTCCAGGGTGTCCGCGGTTTCCTGGGGCCGGTTGAGGTAGCCGAGCATCACGTTCGGCCCGCGGCACAACAGGTGCCCCGGCGCGCTGGTCCCTTCCGCGGGAACCGGGATCTCCTCCCCCGTGGCCGGGTCCACGAGGCGGCACTGCATGTTCGGCACCGTGTACCCCACGGAACTGACGGGGACCCTGAGCCCATCGCGACTTTGGCGCGGAATGAGGTGCGATACCGGGCTCATCTCGGTCATGCCGTAGCCCTGCAGGACCTGGCAGCCGAGGCGTTCGGCCAGGCGCTTGCCAAGTTCGCCGTCCAGCGGCGCCGCGCCGGAAAGGGTGGTGTGCACCGAGCCGAGGTCGTACTCGGCAACGAGCGGGTGCTTGGACAGCGCCACGGCCACGGGAGGCGCGATGAACAGGTAGCTGCACCGGTGGTCCTGGATGATCCGCAGGAACTCGGGCAGGTCGAACCGGGGCATGGTCACAAGCCTGGCCCGCTGGCGCAGCGCGAGGTTCAGCAGCACGGTCAGCCCGTAAATGTGAAAAAACGGGAGCAGCGCCAGGACCCGGTCTTCGGGGCCGACGTCGAGCAGACCCCTGGCCTGTTCCACGTTGGCGACGAGGTTTCGGTGGCTGAGCATGACCCCCTTCGGCCGGCCGGTGGTGCCGGAAGAGTAGGGCAGCACGGCCACATGCGTGGCGGGATCGAACGAGACGCGAGGTGCCGGTGCGCCCATTGCGAGCAAGTCGGCCAGCGAGGGGTGGCCGTCGGCGCCGTCGAGCACCACGAGCCGTGAGGCAGGGATCCCCGTCCTTTCGGCGGCCTCACGGGCGGCCGGAAGCAGCGCCGATACGGTGAAGAGCCAGTCCGCGCCGGCGTCGGTGAGCTGGGTGGCGATCTCGTCCGCCGTGTACTGGGCGTTGATGGTGGTGACCGTTGCGCCTGCCCGGAGCAGGCCGTGGAAGACGGTGGCAAAGGCGGGGACGTTGGGACACAGGAGGGCGGCCACGCCCTGCACGCCCAGGCCCTGGGCGGCGACGGCACCGGCGAGGGCGTCGATCTGCCCGCGCAGCGCCCGGTAGGTGGTCTCCGCACCGCTGGCGCCATCGACGACGGCGACCCGGTCCAGGTCCTCCTCTGCCAGAGCGCCGAAGAGATAGTCGTAAATGCCGAGGTTGGGAACATCGACGTCGGGGTACGGGCTTGAAAACACGCAACATCTCCTTTGATCCGCTTCCGCCCGGGCTGTCGGCGGCTGGTGCCACTCTAGTGCCGGGCGTAGCCGCGGGACAGGAGGGCGCGGACTTGGCTGTGTCCGGTCGTGGCCGTGTTCGGACTTGATGAGGATCACGCTCTGTCGTGGGCAGCCTCACCGCCCAGCGGGCCGCCCGGCGCGGACCGGCTCAGTAAAATGGGAGGTGCCCTGCGATGGTGCGGACGTCCGAGAACCCACCTACCAAGGGAGCCCCATGATCACTCTTCAGCGCCGCCAGCTGGTTGGCCACGACATCCTGCTGGCCCGGCACGGCAACCACATCAGCGCCATGCGCGTGGACCGCGGCGCCGGTCGCGTTGTCGCATTCCTGGACGACGGATCGACGGACAGCGCACCCAACCTGATTGCCCCGGGACTGCGCATGCCCGACACCGTGCGCAGCGTGTTGCGGGAGGACTGGAAGTTCCTGACGGGAATCAGCGCGTGCTGCGCGGGGCTCGCGGGTCTGATGTTTGCCGCCTCGGTCGCCCTCGCCGGCATGAGCGGCGATCCCGCGCTGGTCCAGATCCTGACCGCATACTCGGGAAACTGAGCGGCCCGGGCCAGGCTGCCCGCCACTGAGAAACCGCAACGCTGAGAAACCCCAACACTGACAAACCCCGCCGCTGAAAAGGTTCAGCGGCGGGGTTCTGCGGTTTCATGGCCGGTTTCGCCGGCTAGTCCAGCAGCAAGGCCGGCTCTTCCAGGATGGCGGCGACATCGGCCATGAAGCGGGCCGAAAGGTCGCCGTCCACCACGCGGTGGTCGAAGGAGCCGCCGAGGGTGGTGATCCAGCGCGGAATAACTTCGCCGTCCAGGACCCAGGGCTTTTGCTTGATGGTGCCGAACGCCACGATCGCGACCTCGCCCGGGTTGATGATCGGCGTTCCGGTGTCGATCCCGAGGGCGCCGATGTTGGTCACGGTGAGCGTGCCGCCGCGCATCTGGGCAGGCTGGGTCTTGCCGGCCCGCGCCGTCGTGGCGAGCTCGTTCAGGGCAAGGGCCAACTGCTTGAGCGAGAGGTCCTGGGCGTTCTTGATGTTCGGCACCATCAGCCCGCGGGGCGTGGCGGCGGCGATGCCCAGGTTCATGAAGTGCTTGACGTGGATCTCCGCGGAATCGCTGCCGTCCGGGTTGTCCACCCACGTTGCGTTGACACTCGGGTTTCGCGCCGCGGCCCAAATGACCGCCTTGGCCAGGATCAGCAGCGGGGAGACCTTGATGCCTTCGAAGTCGCGGGAGGCCTTGAGGCGCTTGACGAATTCCATGGTGCGGCTGGCATCGACGTCGACAAAGATGCTGACGTGCGGCGCGGCAAACGCGGATTCGACCATGGCCTTCGCGGTGGCTTTGCGGACTCCCTTGACCGGGATCCGCTCGATCCGCTGGTCCTGCGGGCGGCCGGACTTGCCCCAGAACGAGTCCGCCTTGTCCACCTCGGCGTCCCGCTGGGCCTGGTAGCTCACGAGGTCCTCGCGGGTCACTTCACCGCGGGCGCCGGTAGGCACGACGTCGGCCAGGTTGATCCCGAGGTCCCGGGCGATCTTGCGGACCGGCGGCTTGGCCAGCACCTTGCCGACCAGGCCGCTGATGGCACCGCCGAAGGTGGGGCGCGCCTCAACGGAGCCGGCGGGGCCTGTGGCCGCGTCGGCAGGACTGCTGGCCGCGTCCGGGTTGATCCATATGTCGTGGGCCTCCACCCCCGCCCGCTCCACCATCGGGGCGGCAGCGCCGGTGGCTGGCGCCGCGGACGGGGCTTCGTGGCCGGCGGCCGCAGGGGCGGAAATCCGCCGCCGGCGCTTGACGGCGTCTGCCTTGGGACCGGAGCCCACCAGCGGACCGCCGGCCGGACGCCCGGCTGGTTCGCCGGCGTCGGAGTCATCAGCCGGAAGCGTGCCGTACATGGGCGCGGCGGAAGCCTGTTCCTGGCCGGCAGCCTGCTCCTGTGCCACAGGCGCCGGGGCGGGTGCCGCGGCGGCAGGCGCCGGGGCGTCGACAGCGTCGCTCACGCTGATGATCGGCGTGCCGACATCCACCGTGACTCCCTCGGGCACCAGCAGTTCCGTGACGGTTCCGGCGAACGGTGAGGGCAGTTCCACCAGGGATTTGGCCGTCTCGATCTCGCACAAGACGTCGTTGACGGCCACGGTATCGCCGGCCTTGACTTTCCAGGCGACGATTTCGGCCTCCGTCAGCCCTTCGCCGACGTCGGGAAGGTTGAACTTGTTGAGCGTCATGGGTCCTCGTCAGTACGCCAGGGCGCGGTCCAGCGCCTCAAGGATGCGGTCGATGTCCGGCAGGTAGTCTTCTTCGACCTTGGCCACGGGATAGGGCATGTGGAATCCCCCGACGCGGATGACGGGGGCCTCCAGTGAATGGAACGCCCGCTCGCTGATCCGCGCGGCGATTTCGCCGCCGATGCCGCCGAACGTCGGGGCCTCATGAGCCACGACCAGCCGGCCGGTTTTCCGGACCGAGGCCGTGACGGTGTCGAAGTCGATCGGCGAGATCGAACGGAGATCGATCACCTCGACGCTGTGGCCGTCCTCGGCGGCGGCCTCGGCGGCGGCGAGGGCCACGGGCACCAGCGGGCCGTAGACGACGACCGTCGCGTCGGTGCCCTCGCGGAGCACATGCGCCTTGAAGGGGTCGGCGGACGCGCCCGGGGTCTCGGTGTCGACCTCACCCTTGAGCCAGTAGCGGCGCTTGGGCTCGAAGACGATGACGGGATCCTGGCAGTCGACGGCCTGCTGGATCATCCAGTAGGCATCGTGCGGATTGGAGGGGGTGATGATGCGCAGCCCGGCGGTGTGGGCGAACAGTGCCTCCGGCGATTCGGAGTGGTGTTCAATGGAGCCGATGCCGCCGCCATACGGGATCCGGATGACGACGGGAACGGTCAGGTTGCCGTTGCTGCGCGAGTGCATCTTGGCCAGCTGGGTGGTGATCTGGTTGAACCCCGGGAACACGAAACCGTCGAACTGGATCTCGCAGACCGGCTGGTAGCCGCGCAGGGAGAGGCCGATCGCGGTGCCGATAATGCCGGATTCGGCCAGCGGGGTATCCACCACGCGGTCGGCGCCGAATTCGGCGATCAGCCCGTCGGTGACGCGGTAGACGCCGCCAAGGGCCCCGATGTCCTCGCCCATCAGCAGCGAGCGGGGGTTGTTGTTCAACGTGGCCCGCAGGCCCTCATTGATGGCTTTCGCAATGGTCATGGTGGTCATCAGCGGGCCGCCCTGTCTGTCTGGACTGCATGTGCCTCATCGGCGGACGCCTCATCGGCGAACCCCGCGCTGTATTCCTCGAACCAGGCCAGTTCCTCGGCTACCAGTGGGTGGGCCTCCACATAGGTGTTGGCGAAGGCGGTCCGGATGTCCGGGGTTTCGAGGTCGTGGGTGGTCTTGCGGACATAGGCGGCGAGCTCGTCGCCGTCGGCCTTGACCTGCTCGAAGAAGCTGTCATCCGCGAGGCCCTGGGCCCGGAGATACTTCTCCAGCCGCGCCAGCGGGTCCTTGGCACGCCACAGGCTTTCTTCGGCGGATTCGCGGTATTTGGTGGGGTCATCGGCCGTGGTGTGCGCCCCGACCCGGTAGGTGAACGCCTCGATGAGTACAGGACCATGGCCCTCGCGGGCCCGCTCCAGCGCCCATTCCGTGACGGCGTGGACGGCGATCACGTCATTGCCGTCCACCCTGATGCCGGGGAAGCCGTAGCCTTTGGCGCGGTTGGCGAGCGGGATGCGGGTCTGCACGGAGCTTGGCACGGAGATGGCCCAGTGGTTGTTCTGGCAGAAGAAGACCACGGGCGCCTGGTAGGAAGCGGCGAACACCATGGATTCATGGACGTCCCCTTCGGAGCTGGCGCCGTCGCCGAAGTACACCATGACAGCGGCGTTCGGCTCCACGGCCTGTCCCGCTTCCACGCTGGCGACGGCGTTGGCGGCCGCCAGTTTCTGGTCCCGCTGGATGCCCATGGCGTACCCGACGGCGTGCGGGGTCTGGGCGGCCAGGACCAGCGTGTAGAGGTGGAAGTTCGTGTCCTTAGGGTTCCAGCCGCCGTTGGAGACGCCCCGGAACTGGCGCAGCAGCTCGGCCAGGTCCACGTTCCGCGTCAGGGCCACGCCGTGCTCGCGGTAGGTGGGGAAGATGTAGTCCTGCGGCTGGCTGGCCCGTCCGGAGCCGATCTGGGCGGCTTCCTGCCCGGTGAGCGGGACCCACAGGGCCAGCTGGCCCTGCCGCTGCAAAGCGGTGGCTTCCACGTCGAAGCGGCGGATCTTGGCCATATCCGCGTAGAAGCCGCGCAGGGTGTCCGGGTCCAGCTTCTCGGCGTATTTTGAGAAAACCGGGTCCGAGCCCAGGGTGCCGTCCGGGTCCAGCAACTGCACCATCGGCTCGGCCGGGGCACCTAGTTGGGCCTCGGCCTCCGCTTCGAGCTGGTCATCCATCCCGGTTCCGTCGAACTCGGTAGAGGGCAGATGTGTGGCGCCCATACCGTCTCCTTGCTTGCCGCATCCGAATGCGCCGCAATCGCTGGGATATATGCCGGACCAGGAATACATTCCAGGTCCGGCATATATTTTGGCTTACTGGTCCTTACTTTATCCGCACGGGGCGGCCTGAGCGCGCAGTGTTAAGCGCTAGGAACGCCGAGGCGGTTTTGTATAGATCGCACAGAGCTCCAGGAAACGGGTGTTGGCTTCCGTTTCGCCGATGCTTACCCTGACACCCTCGTTGCCGAAGGCCCGTACGGACAGCGCCCGTTCCGCCGCGAGGGCGGCAAATTCCGCGCTGTTTTCGCCCAGATTGAGCCAGACAAAGTTGCCCTGGGCCTCCGGGACGAACCACCCGAGCTCACGCAGTCCCGCCGTGACCCGGTCCCGTTCGTCCACCAGGCTTTGTACCCTTTCTACAACATCGGCGAAGTGCTCGAGCGACGTGACGGCCGCCGTTTCCGCGATCTGGGACACGGCGAAGGGGGTAGCACTGACGCGCAGGTGCTGCGTCAGTTCGGGCCGGGAGACGCTGTAGCCCACGCGGAGTCCGGCGAGGCCGTGCGCTTTTGAGAAGGTCCGCAGGACGACGACGTTGGGGTACTTGCGGTACATGGCGATGCCGTCCACGGCGTCGCCGGCGCGCACGAATTCCTGGTAGGCCTCGTCAATGACCACCACGACGTCGGCCGGAACGGCGTGGATGAAGCGCTCCGTTTCCTCGGCCGTCAGGATGGGTCCGGTGGGGTTGTTGGGCGTGCACAGCAGGATCATCCGGGTCCGCGCAGTCACCGCGGCGGCCATGGCGTCCAGGTCATGCCGCCCGTCGGATGTCAGCGGGATCCGGACGCTCTCGGCGCCGGCCAGTCCGACGCAGATTGGGTAGGCCTCGAACGAGCGCCAGGCGTAGATGACCTCGTCGGCCTTGCCGTCGTCGTTCTGGCCGGCGAAGGTGGTCAGCAGCTGGTTCAGGGCGCCCAGGCTGCCGGCGCCCGTGACGATGTCCTCGGCGGGCACATCCAGGAAGCGGGCGAGCGCTTCACGCAGCCTGCTGCTGAGCGGATCGGGGTAGCGGTTGAAATCGGTCTGCGCCGCGATGGCCTGCTGCACTGCAGGGATCGGGGGCAACGGGTTCTCGTTGGAGGACAGCTTGTAGCTGGTCAGGCCTTCCACGGGGACGGGGGGTTTTCCGGCCGCGTAGCGGGGGAGGAGGTCTACCACCGGACGGGGCCTGATGCCCCCGGCCGGATTCTCTGATGAAGTCATGCCAACTAGCCTACTTCGGGTCGCTGCCGCAGTTGCGGGAGCTGATTGCTGTCCGTAGGGGATAGCCGTTGCGGACATGGGGAATATGGTCCCTGCCGTCGCCGCCGGGCATATGACAGCATGGGGCCATGCGCTCAATCATCGTACGAGTCATCATCAACGGGCTGGCCCTTGCAATCGCCTGCTGGATCCTCACCGGGCTGGATATTTCCACCCAGAGTGACGGCACCATCAGCATCATCTTGGGCTACCTGTTCATCGGCCTGATCTTCGGCCTGGTCAATGCCTTAGTCAAGCCAATCGTCAGCCTCCTGTCGCTGCCGATCACTATCCTCACCCTGGGCCTGTTCACCGTGGTCATCAACGCGGCGATGCTCTACCTGACGTCCTGGATCAGCAGCTACACCACTGTGCACTTCACCATCGACTCGTTCTTCTGGACCGCCGTGTTTGCCGCCATCATCATCAGCCTGGTGTCCCTCGTGGCGAGCTTCCTTCCCGCCCTCGATCGCTAGGGGCGCCCGGGCTGCGCTGCGGTCCCGGAGGGGTTGCGGGGGTTGCCCGCGGTGCCGGCCGGGCCTCGCGCCGGAGCGAGAACCGGGTCACCGTCGCCGCCCCGCCGGTCCCCACCACTGCGGCCAGGGCGGCCGTGGAGTCCTGCAGGGTGTTGTCCCGGCTCGCGGAGACGAGCGCGGCCCCGTCGGCGTAATTCTCCAGCCGGTGCCCGGGACCCAGGCCGAAGTCCTGTGGTGGCGGCACCGCCAGCGGGTTGGTGAGGGTCACGGTCACCCGGTCCCTGGTGTCCGGGTTCGCCAGTCCGTCCGCCCCCGGCACCCAGTCCTGCTCATGTTCCAGGTGCAGGCTGCGGATCCCCGGCGCGGGGCTGATCCCGCCCACCGGGGAGCCCGCGGTCAGCACGAACTTGAGGTCATACTCGGCCAGGACAGCGCGGTCCTTGCTGAGATTCATCGCGTGGATCCCGCCCTGGCTGTAGCCGACGGCCACGAGCTGATCGCCGGCCTCGGCCCCGGCCTGCCGCAGCGCCTGCCTGATGGCCTGCGCCGTCGACGCCGAGTCATAGCCCAGGGCCTCGGCGATTCCGGCGGGGTCGAAGGGGTTGATTCCTTCCGGCAGGGCGCCCTGCTGGGTTCCGGGGATGATCACCACCCACGCGGGCCGGGATCCGCCGTCCACCTCGATAACCTCGATCCGGCCGCCCTGCTCTCCCACTGCCCCGGCCCGCCGCAGCAGCCCGGCCGGTGAGAGGTCGACGTCGGCCGTAAACCTCTCCCGGCCCACGATGCTGACGGGGCGGGGCTTGAGAAACACGAGCCCCGGCGCTTCCGAGGCGTCCCGCACCAGGCGGCGGATGTCAGTGGGCCCGGCCAGGGCGCTGGCTACGGCGGCCAGGGGCCAGGGCAGGCCAAGCAGCACGGCGAGATTCCGGGGCGCCATGGCGACCCAGCCTTCAACAGTGCCGCGCACCCCGGGCAGGGCGAAGGGCTCCGGTGCTGCGCCGTACTCGGAGCCGTGCAGTCCCATCCGCAGCAGCAGGGCATTCCGGGCTTCGGCATATTCATATTCGCCGTGACTGGCGCGGACGTCGTCGCCGATCCGCTGAAGCTGGGACCGGACGCGTCCGACGTCCCGGCCGGCCTCCCCCACAGCGATGATGGCGTTGCTGCCGCTGGTGTAGGAGTCGGACTGATAGGGAAAGAGTGCGCGCCGGACGGTGTCGGTCTCCACCTCAACCATTTGCAGCTGCCGGACCAGCCCGTCCAGTGCCGCGGCACCCGCCAGCAGCTCCTCGAACTGGAAGCTCACCCCGCCGATTCCGCCCCGGATGAGCAGGCTGCCGTCGCGCGGCGGCGCGGAAACCCCGGGGCTGCCGCCGGAGCCCGCCGGACTCGATTCGGCCATCAGGGTCCCATCCGGTCCGCGGGCTGCGCCACGTTCCGGGCGTGCCGGAGCACCACGGCAACAGCATCGAGCAGCGCGTCCCGGCTCCGGTGCAGCGCGGCCGCGTGCAGGGACAAGGCCACACGGTAGGCGCGGCCGGCCGGTGACTGCCACGACTGCAGCTCAAGGCGGGCGAGGGCGGAGAGCACCGCATCAGCCTCATCGGCGCACCGCGCAACGCGCGCAGCGAACTGCTGGACTTCATAACTGCGCGAAGCGCACTCGAGGGCGTCGGCGGCCGTCACGCCAAGAACCGCCATGTCCTGCACCGCCATGTCCTGCACCGCCACACTGCCCCCAGGTCCCGGTGGCATCCCGCTGCTGACCGGCCTCACCCCGGCCTCATCCCGGCCTCATCCCAGTGCCCTGCCTCATCCAGCTGCCCATGAACCGACGCTAGCGGGGCCGCCCGCGCCCGTGAAGAGAGCCGCCCGGCTATGTGGACAACGTCCCGGACCGCCAGGCACTGCCAGCCGGCCATGTCATCCGGCAATGTCACAAGGACGGGGGCGCTTAAGGCCCGGCGGCACTTCGTGAAAGAATCGCCATATGCCTGAAACTGCCGCCACAGCTGATACCCGCACGCCGTCCGGACGCCTGGCCCTCGCCGCGTCCGACCACCAGATCGCGCTCGGCCCGCTGGATGGCCGCTACCAGTCCGCCGTCGCACCGCTGGTCGACTACCTTTCCGAGGCCGCCCTGAACCGCGACCGCGTGGCCGTTGAGGTCGAGTGGCTGATCCACCTGACCGGCAACAGCGTCCTGCCCGGCGCCGGGCCGCTCACGGCGGAACAACAGGAGCAACTGCGTGCGATCGTCACCGAGTTCGACGCCGCCTCCGTCACCGAACTGGCCGAGATTGAGGCCGTTACGGTCCACGACGTCAAGGCCGTGGAGTACTACATCGGCCGCCGCCTGCCCGGCATCGGAATCGACCGGCTGACCGCCATGGTGCACTTCGGCTGCACCTCGGAAGACGTCAACAACCTCTCCTACGCCCTGGGCATCAAGGGGGCCGTGGAGGATGTGTGGCTGCCTGCGGCCCGCGCCCTCGTCGCCCAGATCAGCGCCATGGCCGGGGACAACCGCGCCGTGCCGATGCTCTCCCGCACGCACGGCCAGCCCGCCACGCCCACCACGCTGGGCAAGGAACTGGCCGTCATCGCGCACCGGCTCAACCGGCAGCTTGACCGGATCGCCCGCACCGAATACCTCGGCAAGATCAACGGCGCCACCGGCACCTACGCCGCCCACGTCGCCTCCGTCCCGGGCGCCGACTGGGAGCAGGTCGCCAAGGGCTTCGTCGAAGGCCTGGGCCTGACCTGGAACCCGCTGACCACCCAGATCGAAAGCCACGACTGGCAGGCCGAACTTTATGCCGACGTCGCGCGTTTCAACCGCATCCTGCACAACGTCTGCACCGACATCTGGAGCTACATCTCGATCGGGTACTTCGTGCAGATCCCGGTGGCAGGCGCCACGGGCTCCTCAACCATGCCGCACAAAGTGAACCCGATCCGTTTCGAAAACGCCGAGGCCAACCTTGAGATCTCCTCCGGCCTGCTGGACGTCCTCGGCTCCACCCTGGTCACCTCCCGCTGGCAGCGGGATCTCACCGACTCCTCCTCGCAGCGCAACATCGGTGTGGCGTTCGGCCACTCGCTGCTCGCCATCTCGAACGTTGCCAAGGGCCTGGACCGGCTCAAGGTTGCCGAGGACGTGCTGGCCGCGGACCTTGACACCAACTGGGAAGTCCTCGGCGAGGCCATCCAGATGGTCATGCGCGCCGAGGCCATCGCCGGCGTCGACGGCATGGAAAACCCGTACGAGCGGCTCAAGGACCTGACCCGCGGACAGCGTGTGGATGCCGCCCGGATGCAGGAATTCGTCCAGAGCCTCGGCCTGTCCGCCGACGCTGAAGCCCGCCTGCTGGCGCTGACCCCGGGCAAGTACACGGGCATCGCGGACCAGCTGGTGGACCACCTCAAATGAGGCTTCTGCTCATCCGGCACGGCCAGACGCCCGGCAATGTGCTGGGCCAGCTGGACACGGCGCACCCGGGTCCCGGGCTGACCGAACTCGGCCAGCGTCAGGCCGAGACGTTGTCCCGCGCCTTGGCGAATGAGCGGATCCTTGCCCTGTACGCCTCCACCCTGGTGCGGACGCAGATCACAGCGGCACCGCTCGCCCGGGTGCACGGGCTGGAAACCGAGGTGCTGGAGGGCCTTCACGAGATCGAGGCCGGGTCGCTGGAAAAGCGCACGGACCACGAATCGCACAAGCGGTACATCGGCACCATTTTTTCGTGGGCGGACGGCGAGCTGGACCGCCGGATGCCTGCCGGTCCAAGCGGCCGGGACTTCTTTGAGCGCTACGACGCCGCGATCGCCAAAATAGCGGGACGGACAAACGGGGCGGGGGGCTCAGGATCCGTGGCCGTGGTCAGCCACGGCGCAGCCATCCGGGTGTGGGCCGGCCTGCGGGCGGACAACATCGAACCGGACTTTGCCATCAGGCACGTGCTGGACAACACCGGAATCGTGGCGCTGGAAGGCGATCCCGCCAACGGCTGGGAACTCATCCACTGGGACGACAGTCCCGTGGGCGGACTGGCACTGGCGGATCCGACGGCGGAGGATCCCACCGGCCATCCGGCGTAGGGGTGCCGGTCCGTCCCCAGCGGGCGTACAGGCCGTCCCGGCGGGGCGTACCGGGTCTGGACTGCTCACGGGAACGCGGCGATGATGAAAACAGGCGTGGGGACAGGATGGTCGGCCGCTGCATGCGGTTGAGCCCGCGCAGTGGAGGCGCAGGGGCATGTCACGCAAATCGGTACACCGGGGGCATGCGCCCGGCCGCGTTTTCCCCGGCTTCGATGAACAGTTCCTCGCGGCGTACTACGAGCACGCTGCGCCGGAGGACCTCCAGGGCTACAGTCCCGAAAACCTGGAGCAGCGCGCCAGGTACCACGCGGAACTGGCGGACGGCCGTCCGGCAGGCACGGCGGCCGTCGACATCCTGAACGAAAGCGACGCCAGCGTCCTGCTGGTGGTTGCCGACGCCATCCCGCACCTGATCCATTCGCTTACTGCGGAGCTGGCCCGCCAAAACGAGTCCATTCGGTTACTGGTGCATCCCAATTTTCTGGTGCGGCGGGATCCCCGGACTGATCGGCTGGTGGAAGTACGGCATGGGTCCTCGCAGTCCGGACCGACGGGCCGAATTGCTGGTGTCCCGGGCGCCGCGGCGACCGGCACAGTCCAGGACCCGCCGGGGTGGAGATCCGAAACGTGGGTGGCGGCAGAGATAGGCCGCCTGCCGGGGACACGGGCCATCGCGGAGCTCACCGCCAACGTGCGGCGTGTCCTGGCGGACGTCCAGTTGGTCGCTGATGACACCCCAGCCATCCACGCCCGTCTCGCCCGCACCATCAACTCCCTGGACCTGCTGCCCGCCGGCACGGTTCCGACTCCGGAGCAGCTCGGTGAGCTCCTGGGCTGGCTGGACCGCGGCAACTTCATGTTTCTGGGATACAGCGAATATGAATACTCGACGGCGGAGGGCCCGGATGTTGCGTCGTTGCTGCCCGGCGCGGGGCTGGGCCTGCTCAGGGACGGGCGGCCGGAGGCCCGCCAGCCTGTTACGGGGCTACCTCATTCGCAGGTCCTCACCATCTCCATTTCGGATCTGAGATCATCCGTCCCCCGTCCGGCTTACTTGGATGAAATCCTCGTCCGGACCTTCGGTAGCGCCGGGAAGGCCACGGGAGAAGTCAGGTTTGTGGGCCTTTTCGCCCCGGGCGCCACGGGCCGGTCCGTGCGGCGCATCCCGCTCATCCGGGACAAGGTACGCGCCATCCAGGAGCGCTTCGGCTTCACCGAGGCCTCCCACCCTGGCAAGCAGCTCCTCACCGTCCTCGAGTCCTTCCCCCTGGACGAGCTGTTCCACCGGGACCTGGATGACCTTTCCGGGCTTGCCCGGGAGATTCTGCGCCTGCAGGCCCACCACCAGACACGGGTGTTCCTGCGCGCTGACAGCTACGGGCGCTTCATGACCGCGCTGGTGTTCCTCCCCCGGGCCAGGTACAGCACGGCCGTCCGCCTCCGGATTGAACACGAGCTTAAACAGGCTTTCGGGTCCTCCTCGCTCGAGTTCGAAGTCAGGCTTAGCGAATCCCCGATGGCCCGCGTGTTCTTCCGGATACTGTTGCCCGCCGGCGGGATGCCCGACGTCGATCCCGCTGAAGTGGAGCGGAGCATTGTCAGCGCAACGCGGACCTGGGCCCAGGGCCTGGACGAAGCACTCCGGGACAGGTTGCCGTCGGCGGAGGCCAGCCGGTTGTCGGCGCTGTGGTCCGCCGCCTTCCCGGCCAGCTACCGGGCTGATTTCGAGGTCGAGGACGCGGTCGAGGACATCACTACGTTTGAGCGGTTCGATCTCGACGGCACGGGCGGGCGACCGCTGAACGATCCTCAGCTGGCCGTTTATGTCCGCACCGATGCCTCCCCGACGCTGGCCGAAGACGCCCGGATCCGGCTTTACCTGACCACCGCCCACAGCCTGACGCGGATCCTGCCGTTCTTCCACAACCTCGGACTGGAGGTGCTGAACCAACGGCCCTTCGATGTGGTGCGCGGGAGGGACCGGGCCTTGTTCCTCTATGACCTTGGCGTCCGCTACCCGGCCGGCGTGGATCCGTCCCGCACCAGCGGGCTGCTGGGGGATGCCTTCGGAGCTGCCATGCGTGGGGACTCAGAATCGGACCGCTTTGACGGCCTCGTCCTCCGGGAGGGCATCGAATGGCGCCAGGCGGCAATCCTGCGCAGCTATGCCAAGTACCTGCAGCAATTGGGCACAACGACCTCCTACGGCTTCATGGCCGATACCCTGCTGGTCAATGTCCGGGCAACCCACGCGCTCCTGGCACTGTTCAGGGCCAAGTTCGATCCCGAGCTGGAGGCGGCACGCCGGTTCGGGGACACCGACGCGGCCCGGAGGGATCTGCTGGCGGCGATCGACGACATTCCCGTCCTCGACGCCGACCGGCTGCTGCGCACCTTCATGAACCTGGTGGAATCCACGCTCCGCACTAACTACTTCCAGGCGAAGCCCCACCTGAGTTTCAAACTGAACCCTTCCGCGATCGCGGGTGCCCCGCTTCCCCGTCCCAAATACGAAATCTGGGTGTACTCGCCCCGCGTGGAAGGCGTCCACCTGCGCTTCGGGGCACTGGCCAGGGGCGGGCTGCGCTGGTCCGACCGGAGCGAGGATTTCCGCACCGAGGTCCTTGGCCTGGTCAAGGCGCAGAACGTGAAGAACTCGGTGATAGTGCCAACCGGCGCCAAGGGCGGCTTCTATCCCAAACAGTTGCCGGACCCGGCCATAGACCGCGACGCCTGGCTGACGGAGGGCCTGGAATGCTACCGGACCTTCGTCCGCGGGCTGCTGGACATCACCGACAACCTGGTCACCACCGCCCACGGCGAAACAGTGGTGCCTCCGGCGCGACTGGTGCGGCACGACGTCGACGACTATTACCTCGTGGTGGCGGCGGACAAGGGAACAGCGTCATTTTCCGACGCTGCGAACGCGGTGGCCGCGGAGTACGGCTTCTGGCTGGGCGATGCCTTCGCGTCCGGCGGGACCGTGGGCTATGACCATAAGCAGATGGGCATCACGGCCCGCGGGGCCTGGGAATCGGTGAAACAGCATTTCCGCGAACTCGGAATGGACTGCCAGGTGGAGGACTTCACAGTTGCCGGCATCGGCGATATGGGCGGCGACGTCTTTGGGAACGGGATGCTCCTCTCCCGGCACATCCGGCTGGTGGCGGCTTTCGATCACCGCCACATCTTTCTTGACCCGGCGCCGGACGCGGGGGCCTCGTTCGAGGAACGGCGGCGGCTCTTTGCCCTCCCGCGCTCATCTTGGGCGGACTACGATCCAGCACTGATCAGCGAGGGTGGTGGTGTCCACTCCCGCCGGGCCAAGTCCATCAGCATCACGGACCAGGTCAGGAGCTCTCTGGGCCTGGAACCGGGAACCGTGTCCCTGCCGCCACACGCTCTGCTTCAGGCCATCCTCCGGGCGCCCGTGGACCTGCTGTACAACGGCGGCATCGGAACTTACATCAAGGCGTCATCAGAGGCCAACACCGGGGTTGGCGACAAGGCGAACGACCCCGTCAGGGTCAACGGCAATGAAGTGCGGGCGAAGATCATCGCCGAGGGCGGGAACCTCGGAATCACGCAGCTCGGGCGGATCGAGGCCGCCCTGTCCGGCGTCCTGCTCAATACCGACGCCATCGATAATTCAGCCGGCGTGGACTGCTCGGATCATGAAGTAAACATCAAGATCTTCGTGGACCGGATGATCGCGGCAGGAAAGATGCCGTCGCCGGAACGCGCCGGCTTCCTGCATTCCCTCACCGACGAGGTGGCCCGCCTTGTGCTGGCCAATAACGCGGACCAGAATGTCCTGCTCTTCAACGACCGGCACCTGGTGCGGGAATGGAGCCCGGGCTTCGAACGGACCATGGACTGGCTCGAGAACGCCACGGACCTTGACCGCAAGCTGGAGGGCCTGCCAAGCAACGAACAACTCAGGGAACGGCTGCGGTCAGGTGAGGGGCTGACCGCGCCGGAACTGTCGGTGCTGGCCGCCTACGCAAAGATCGAACTGGCAGCGGAGCTCAACGCCAGTGACCTTGCCGATGACCCGTGGTTCCGGCGCGTGCTCCGCGGCTATTTTCCACGCCAGCTGTCCGAACGCTTTGAAGCAGAGCTGGCGGACCACCCGCTGCGCCGCCAGATCGTGTGCACAGTGGTGGCCAACGACATGATCAATCTCGGCGGAATCACCTTCGCCTTCCGTGCCATCGAGGAAACCACTGCCACCGCCGCCGCTGTTGCCAGGGCCTTTGTGGTGGCGCGCGAGGCCTACGACCTGCCGTGGATCGTCACCCGGCTGGCCGCACTCCCCGCCGGATATCCCACCGAACACGTCGCCGAGGCGACGCTGCACATGCGCCGGATCCTCGACCGGGCCACGCGATGGTACGTGACGCACGACCATCGCGACCAGCCCGTGGCCGCGGCCTTGGACAGGATCATGCCCGCCCTGGAACTGCTGCGGACCCAAACATTGGACTACCTCCGCGGCTCCGACCTGGACCGCGCGGAAGACAGACTCGCGCACTGGGCCGCCGTGGGGATGCCCCGGGAGCTGGGCCTGCGCGCCTCGGACCTGTTGGAGAGTTTCGGGTTGCTGGACATCTCCCTGATCTACGAACAGGTGCGCGAACCCATCCCCACTATTGCTGACCTGTACTACGCGGTGTTCCAGCGCATTGGCGCCGCGAACCTGCTGCTCAGCATCACCGACCTGCCCCGGCAGAGCCGCTGGGAGTCTCTCGCGCGGGCAGCCCTGCGCGACGATGTGTATTCCGCCGTAGCCGACATGACCGTCTCGGTCATGGCGACAACCCAGGGCCTGAATGCCACCGACGCCGGCACATCCGATGCCGTGGAGCGCATCGTGGCCTGGGAACGCGGGCACCAGGAGCAGCTGGCACGGATCAAGGACACCTTCGCGGAAGTGACCAAACCGGGCCAGGTGGATATCGCCTCGATCTCCGTGGCGCTGAAACTCCTGCGGACACTGGTGCGCCGCTAGGCTGTGGCCGTCGCCGCGTCGACCCGGAAAGTCGAGCCGGAAGCCGCAACTGCACTGCCATCCATCCACAGTTCTCGCGACGCTTACCGGCAGGAAACACAGCCGAAACCGCTGGTGCCTAGCCTTGGACTGCATAACACTTCGGCGAATCGAGGCAGTGATGCAGACCAACCCGCGGCTCGACATCCGTCAGGTCACTTGGGCAAACCCCGTCGGAGCGGACCTGAGGGCAGCCCAACAGGCGGAACTCGAGGCCCGCTTCGGCCGGCCCGACCACGAACCCGGGCCGCCGCCGTCGGAAGCTGACACGGCGGTGTTCCTGGTGGCGCACGACAAGGCCTCGGGCCAGCCGGTGGGCTGCGGCGGCCTTCGCATGCTGGACGCCACCACCGCTGAAATCAAACGCCTCTACGTACTGCCCTACACCCGTGGCTCAGGGGTGGCGAGCTCCATCCTCGCGGCCCTCGAAGCCCACGCCCACGCGCTGGGAATCACCACCCTGACTGCGGAGGCCGGCTCGGTGCAGACCGACGGCCGGCAGTTCTACGAGAACTCGGGCTTCGTGTCTGTGCCGAACTTCGGGCCTTATGTCGGCCTGGTGCACTCGTACTGCTACGCGAAGCCGATCGATTCGCACAGCGCCGCGCACACCGCCATGGCGTGAGGCCGCGCGCCGCCCCGGGCCGGCTGCGTCACACAACGCCGCCGGTCACGGAGTCGGCTAACCTCGCACTATGGAATCGGCCGACATCACCTTCCGCACCCGCAAATGGGTGCGGCCCGAGGACCTCAACGCCAACGGCACCCTGTTCGGCGGGAGCCTGCTGAAGTGGATCGACGAGGAGGCGGCCATCTACGCTATCCTGCAGCTGGGCAACGGCCGGGCCGTCACCAAGTACATCTCCGAAATCAACTTCGTCAGCTCCGCGGTCCAGGGCGACCTGATCGAAATGGGCCTGACCGCGACCCGTTTCGGCCGGACATCGCTGACGATGCGGGCCGAAGTCCGGAACATGATCACGCGCCGCAGCATCCTCACCATTGATGAGATCGTCTTCGTGAACCTGAGCCCGTCCGGGAAGCCGGAGCCGCACGGCTATACCGAGATCACCTACGACCGGGACCGGATTCCGACGCACCATCTGACCGAGACCCTGGACCAGGACTAGCCAGGCCCAGCAGCGCGTCCCGCACAGGCTGGCCCCGCTCCGCCAGGGCCAGCCGCATCACGGCCGACGACGCCCACCGCAACGCCTGCGTGCGGAGATGGCGCGCCCGGTTGTAGGCGCTCAGCGCCTCGTCCACGGGCCGGGTATTGAGCAGCGCCGCGAGGGTCACGGCGTCGACCAGCGCCTCGCAGGCACCCCGGCCAAGGTTGGGTGTCATCGCGTGGGCGGCATCGCCGAGCAGTGCCACCCGGGCGCGGACATAGCGACCAAGCGGCGGCGTCGTCCAGATCCGCTGCACCAGGGTCGTTTCCGGTACCGCAGCGGCCAGGACGTCGCGGATGCCCGGGGCGTAGCCTGCGTAGCGGGCGCGGGTCTCCGCCAGGACCGCGGCGACGTCGAGGCTTCCCTGTCCCGCCCCGGGGCGGAACGCCGCGTACCAGTTGGTCCCGGCCGCCGCGGGACCAATCCCGAAGAGCTGCCCGCGGCCCCAGTATTCGCCCGTGAGCCCACGCCACAGCGATCCGGGAACCACGCCGCGGACCGCGAGGTAGCGGGTGGGCCGGGCACCGGAGCGGGCACCCCAGCAGCTGCGGCGCACCGCGCTGTGGACACCGTCGGCGCCCACCACGAGGCCGGCAGGACCAGGCCGGACGACGTCGAGGCGGCCGGACACCCGGCGCACGCTGCCCGGGACTGCACCGTCGAGGAGCCGGATGAGATCAACCCGGGAGACGCCGATCAGCCCCGTCGCCTGCGCTGATGTCCATGCCCTGCCGGAGGCCGCCCGGACGGTCATGCCGTCGATCACCGGGCTGGCCTCCCTGACGGCGTCCAGGATGCCCAAATCGCCCAGGGCGCGCTGGGCCGCGGGCCACATGGCCAAGGATGTCCCCACGGTCGGGAGCCCATACCGCTGTTCGGTGACGGTGACCTCGAAACGCGCGGGATCCAGCCGGGCTGCAAGAGCCAGCCCGGCGATGCCGCCACCGATGATGGAAACAGCCTGCGGGCGGGGCCGACCATGCGGTTCTTCGGTCAGGTCCAGAAGTCGTCTGCCTTGGCCGTGTCCTCGAAGAACTCCCGCCCTTCCGCGATCTGTCCGTCGCGGACCACGAACGTGATGACGGTCGGCATGTCCAGGGTTTTGCCGTTGGCTTCCCCGTGGGTTTGCTGGATCGCGACCGTGTGGTTTTCCCCGCCGACGATGTCCTCGACGTTGGCTTGGAAGTGACCTTGGGTGCGCGCTCCCAGTTCACCGAAGTACGCCAGGATCGCGTCGCGGCCCTGTTTGGTTCCGGATAGCACGCCGCTTCCGGCAACGTGCCAGACTGCGTCCTCCGCGAACAGGGCGCTGAGGGTCGCCATATCCCCTGCGTTGAAGGCCGTGTAACCCCGCCGGACCAGTTCAACATTCTCTGCGGTTCCCATGATCGGACACCTCTCCATCGTCCTTGTCGGGTCATGCTGGGACGGTTATAGGCTAGTCCTGGCCCCTAGGCCTGTCGATGGAAATATCAATCCCCTGCCGGGATTCCGGCCGGTGCTCTAGCGGGCGCCCGGCCAGCCGGTGTAGGCCTCCGCGAGGTAGGCGCTGCCGTGGCGGGAGGACACCACGGACTGGAGCTCGCCAAGCTGGCGGGCGCGGGAGAAATCATCGGCGCCGGCCGGGGTGTGCAGCATGGAAGTCATCCAGTAGGAGAACTGCTGGGCTTTCCACACCCTGTTCAGGGCGCGGTCGCTGTAGGCGTCCAGGAGCGCGGTGGAGCCGCTGGCATAGAAGCTGTCGAATCCCTCGAAGAGGACCTTGACGTCATGCAGCGCCAGGTTCAGGCCCTTGGCCCCGGTGGGCGGCACCGTGTGCGCGGCGTCCCCGGCGAGGAACAGGTTGCCGTGCCGCATGGGGGCGTGGACGAAGCTGCGGAATTTCAGGACCGTCTTGTCGATCACGGGCCCTTCCTTGACCTCGAAGCCGTTGCCGTTGACGCGGCTGCGGAAGGCGTCCCAGATGCGGTCCTCATCCCAGTTGTTGACGTCCTCGTTGGGGTCGCACTGGAAGTACATCCGCTGGACCATCTCCGTGCGCTGGCTGATCAGGGCGAAGCCGTTCTCCGAGTTGGCGTAGATCAGCTCGTCGGAGCTGCGCGGTGCCTCGGCCAGGATGCCGAACCAGGCGAAGGGGTACTCGTGGAAGTACCATTTGCGGTGCGCCTCGGGAATCTGGAACCGGCAGTGGCTGCGCGAGCCGTCCGCGCCGGCGATGAAGTCGGCCTGGACCTCGTACTCGACGCCGTCCGCATCGGTAAACCAGACCTTGGGCTTGGCTTCGATGTCGTGGATGGTGGTGTCAGTGACGCTGTAGCGGACATCGCCGCCGTCGGCCTTCCGGCGTGCTGCGAGGTCCAGGAACACGTCCGTCTGCGGGTACAGCCACACCGATTCCCCGACGAGGTCCTGGAAGTCGAGCCGGTGGCTTTCGCCGTTGAAACGCAGTTCGATTCCGTCGTGCCGGTCGCCGTCACGCAGCACTCGGTCGGAGACACCGCTGTCGACGAGCATGTTGACCGAGCCGTGCTCAAGGATGCCGGCACGGACCGTCTCGGAGATCTCCTGGTGGCTGCGGATCTCCAGGACGGTGGATTCGATGCCGGCCTTGGCCAGCAGGTGGGACAGCATGAGTCCGGCCGGGCCGGCGCCGATGATGGCTACCTGGGTGGTGATGACTTTTCGCTGTGCCATGTGCGTCTCGCTTCGTTGCGGGGTCCGGGCGGTCGGGGCCGGGGCCGTTTTCGTCTTCCGGCTAACAGTGTGCTCCCCCGAGGGTGATGCGCGTTACATGGATTCCGCTGAATGGAATGCGGGATTCTCGCGGGGCTCTCCCAGCCGCCGCCCGATCCCCCGCGCCGCCGTCTGGAGGGCCGGAACAAGCGCCTGCAGGCGCACCTCGCGAAGGGGAACAACGACGCCGAGGGCCGCCACGGCGTGCTTCCTGCGGTCCAGCACCGGAACCGCGATCCCCCACGTGTCAGGGTCCACGACGCCGGCCAGCTGGGCATAGCCCCGATGGGCGGCCTCGCCAAGGAGGGCGCGGAGATCCTCCAGGGGCAGCCGGCCGGTCGGATCACTGAATCCCTCGAGGTACTCGGCCTGGACGGGGCGGGGCTGGTTGGCCATGAGCACCAGCCCGGCGGAGGACACGTGCACAGGCATCCGGCCGGCCACCTGCGCCCGGTTGGCGACGGAGCCGCGGCGGGACAGCCGCTCCACAAAGAGCGCTTCCCGCCCGTCCAGCACGGCGAGGTTCACGTTTTGATGCAGCACCTGCTGGATGTCCTCCATGAACGGCAGGGCCGCCTGTCGGAGTTCGAGCGTGGGGGAATTGCGGTTGGCGAGCTCCCAGAGCCGCAGGCCCAGGCTGACGGAGCCGCCTGGGCCGACGTCGAGCAGGCCATGTCCGGCCAACTGTCGGACGAGCCTGTGCGCGGTGGTCAGGGGGAGCTCCGCCCTCGCGGCAAGCTCCGAGAGCGGCAGCGCCGTGACGCCTTCAGGGAACGCGGCAATCAACCGCAGGACCCGGTCCACCACCGAGTCGCCGGAGTTCGAATTGGCCACCATATCCCTTCCGTTGAATGGTTTTAAGTGTCCCATGCAACACGGTGCGGTGATACAACTCTCACAATGGAAAGAGGCCCCGCGAACACCGGCCGGGGCACGGAATCACCTAAACACTAGCGCTGAGGTAACAATGTCAACGTCGTCATTGGACAGGTCGTCGTCATCGGGAGAGAAATCACGGTGGCCCGTGTGGCTCTGCTGGCTGGCCATGGTGCTGGACGGCTTTGACCTGGTGGTGCTCGGCACGGTCATCCCGACCCTCATCAAGTCCCAGGAACTCGGCTTCGACGCCGTTGGGGCGACGTTCGCGGCAACCGTCTCCCTGGTGGGCGTGGGGCTCGGCGCGCTCTTCATCGCCCCGCTCTCGGACCGCTTCGGCCGGCGGAACCTGCTGGTGGCCTGCGTGGCGTGGTTCTCCCTCTTTACGATCGCCGTCGTCTTCGCACCCAACGTGGCGTGGTTCAGCACGTTCCGGCTGCTGGCGGGGCTCGGCCTGGGCGCCTGCCTGCCCGCCGCCCTGGCGTACATGAACGACTACGCACCCGCCGGAACGGCCGGAAAGTCCACCACCCGGACCATGACCGGGTACCACGTCGGCGCCGTGGCCACCGCGTTCCTGGCCCTCATGGTCATTCCAAGCTGGCGGACCATGTTCGTGGCCGGCGGCCTGGCCGGCTTCGCCCTGGTCCCCTTCCTTTGGTTCAAGCTTCCGGAGACCCTCCCGCCGGTCCACCACATCCCTGCGGCCGCCAAGTCCCCGGCGGGCGCTTCCCCGGCCGGCAGCCAGGCCCGCGCGCAGGCCGCGGCCGCGCCCGCGGAAGAACGCGCCAGCTTCCGGGATCTGGGCCGCAAGCCCTACCCGCTGATTGCGGCCGGTGTGGCTGTGGCGTCCTTCATGGGGTTGCTGCTGGTCTACGGCCTGAACACCTGGCTGCCGCAGCTCATGGCCTCCGCCGGCTACAGCCTGAACGCCGGCCTCGCCTTGCTCCTGGTCCTGAACGTGGGGGCCGTGGTGGGCCTGCTGATCGCCGGGGTCCTGGCCGACCGGCACGGGACCAAGAAGATCGTCCTGCTCTGGTTTGGCCTCTCCGCCGTGTTCCTGGCCGCGCTCAGCATCCAGATCCAGAACGAAGTGGTGCTCTATGCCGCCGTCTTCGTCACCGGTGTGTTCGTCTTCAGCTCCCAGGTTCTGGTCTACGCCTGGGTCACCCAGCTCTTCCCCGTCCGCCTGCGCGGCACCGCTTTGGGCTTTGCCGCCGGCGTGGGCCGGCTGGGGGCAATTATGGGCCCGGCCGTCACCGGCGCGCTGGTGGCCGCCGGCATCGCCTATCCGTGGGGCTTCTATGTTTTCGCCGCCGCCGCGGTCCTGGCGGTCCTCGCCCTCGCCTTTGTCCCGCAAACCGTCCCGGCAGTGTCCCGCGCCGGCGCCAGCGTCGGGCACTCGTAGCCGTGAGGCGCTCCTAGGAGAAGTGCTCCGGGGTCCGCGCCGCGCGGCGGCCCCCGAGTTTGCGCCACGTGCCAGGCGCCAGCACGACGGCGATGCCGACGGCGGCACCGATGATGGTCTCCACGATTCTGTCGCGGAGCAGGATGCCGGGCGGCACGGGTGCCACGAGAAGCGTGGAGATCAGCGCCAGCGGCGTGACGAAAACCTGCGCCAGCATGTACTGGCGCGCGATGAACATCTCGGCGCCGAACTGGCACGCGGCAATGACCAGCACCGTCTGCCAGGGCGTCGGCTGCAGGAGCAGGATGCCGGCGAGCAGCACCAGCCCCAGGGCTGTGCCCGCGATTCGTTGCAGGCCGCGGCTGACGCGGTGCCGGGTGGTGTGGCCCACCAGCGGAACGACGGCGGCCACCATCGCCCAGTAGTTGTGGCCAATGCCCAGCCATTCCCCGGCCAGGGTCCCCAGCGTTCCCGCCAGGCCCGCCGCCACGAGGTAACCCCAGCTTTCGTGCCACGCGGTGCGTTTCTCCCGCGGAGTGAGGGCCGCCGGTCTCGGATTTACCCACGGGGTCCGGTGGCTCCGGGCCACCCGCGAGGACAGGCCGAGCAGCAGGGAGAAAGCCACCGTGAGGACCGCCACCAGCATGGCCTGCCACAGCGGCGGCTGGTTGGGGATTGACGCGATGGCCGCGAACGCGAAGATGTGGAACAGCGAACCGGCGGGGCGCAGGCGCCACCAGGCGACAACCAGGGAGCATCCCCACGCGATCACGGTCGTGGCCACTACCAGGACCCAGGTGGTGCCTGCCGCCGACAGCCCGGCCAGGGCGTCCACCCGCGCGGTGAGGGCGGCCAGGAACATCACCAGCAGCATCAGCCCGCCGCCCCGGACCTGAAGGGTCAGGCGCCTGGCGTGCGGCTCGTTGCGGCCGTAGATGCCGGTGAAGGCGCCGAAGGAAGCGAAGATTGCCAGATCCAGGCGGTCCAGCAGCACCAGCGTGATCAGCGGAACAAAGACTCCCACGGCGCAGCGGAAGGCAACCTGGTGGTCCTTGTTGCCCGGCGCGATGGTGAACATCTCGGCGAACACTTTCACAGCGCCGGCCTTACAGCGAAAAAGCTCTTCATGGGCGGATTCTCACGGGTCGGGTTGCCTTTCGTTGCAGCCGGAGTGTTACGACGGCGGCGCTGGCATCCAAGGGGGAGTTTACGCCGGAACGGCGCGGCGGCGGCATCGGAATCCGTTGATCGGGATCGGCCGGCTGCACCGCGAAGTGGTAGCGTCTATCGGTTGAATCAAGCCCGCAACGCACACCGGAGGTTCCCCATGCTCAAAGGATTCAAGGATTTCATCCTGCGCGGCAACGTGATCGAACTGTCCATCGCCGTCGTGGTCGGCACCGCCTTCACCGCCCTGGTCAGCGCGTTCACCGCAAACATCGTCAACCCGATCCTCGCTGCCGCCGGCGGGGTCGAGACCCACGGCCTGGGCTTCTACGTCTGGCCTGGCAATGACAAAACCTTCGTCAACATCGGCGCCGTGGTGACGGCCTTCCTGACCTTCCTCATCACCGCCGCGGTGGTGTACTTCATTTTCGTGGCCCCCATGAACCGGATCAATCGAATGGTCAAGAACCGGCTCAAGGCAGCCGAGCCCGGGGAGAAACCGATCCCGGCCGACACCGCGCTGCTGGCCGAGATCCGCGACCTGCTGGCCAATCTGGCCGGCCCGGACTCCGCCGCCACCCGTGCCCGCGTCGGGGAACACCCGGACGGGAAGGCACACTCGTCCGAGCCGGCCGGAACCGCAAGCCGAACTCATGCCTGACCCCTCCTTGCCTGGCCCTCTGGCGGGCGGCCGGACCGGAGTGCTTTGATGTAGGGGCCCCGCCGCGCGAGCCTGGCTGCCAAGGAGGAACACCATGCCGGACCTTAACTGGAACCACGAGCTGGTGGACCAACTGGACTGGCATTTTGCCAACCAGGCCCGGCGGCGGCTGGACGGGTTGACTGACCACGAGTACTTTTGGGAGCCGGTACCGGGCTGGAATGTCCGCCGCAAAGACGCCTCAACACCCCCGGCCGCGCCGGGTTCGGGCGAATTCACCATAGATTTCAGCTACCCGGAGCCCGTTCCTGCTCCGGTGACAACCATTGCGTGGCGCCTGTGCCACATTCTGGTCGGCGTCCTCGGCGCACGCACGGCATCGCACTTTGGCGGCCCACCGGTGGACTACCAGAGCTTCGCCTACCCCGGCACCGCGGCCGGGGCGCTGGCCCAGCTGGACGAGTACTACGGCCGGTGGATCCACGGCGTGAAGGGCCTCCACGAATCGGGTTTGGCGGCACCCTGCGGGCCGGCCGAGGGCGCGTACGCCGATGCCCCCATGGCAGCACTGGTCCTGCACATCAACCGTGAGATGATCCACCACCTGGCCGAGGTCGCCCTGCTCCGCGACCTTTACGCCCACCGCCACCTGCTCCAGCGCGGCCCGGAGGGTGGACCGGGCCTGTAACAGCACCATCACCTGGTCTGGCCCGGTCCCGGTCCCGGTCCCGGCGCGAAACCGTCACCCGGCGGCAACCCGGCCGAAACAGCCGGCCGGAATCATGGGAGCATGACGCGCAACGCCGCAGGCAAAAACCCTGCCAAAACCACCGGCAAAGCCCAGTCCCCGGCCACCTCCGAGTTGAGCTGCGAAGTGTGCGGCCAGATGCCCGAACCGACCAAGGCACGGCTGACCCTGGCCAATGTCGCCGTGATGCTCCCGATCGAACTGCTGGTGCACGCGGCGGTGGTGGAAACCCACCTGCCATACGTTGCCAAGGTCCTGGTGCTGACCCTGACCGCGACCATCCTGGTGATCTGGGTGGCCGAACCCTCGGCGGCCCGGATGCTCAGGGGCTGGCTGCATGCCCCGGCCCTGCGGCACCGCAAACGGCTCGGCGCCGCACCCGCCCTGTGGCGGGCGCGGACCGTCCTGAAAGACAAGCCCGGGTCGCTGCAGAAACTGACGCAGGCCCTGGCCGCCCTGAACACGAACATCCTCAGCATTCATGTTCACCCCGTGGCCGGCGGTGTGCTGGACGAGTTTGTGCTCTCGGCCCCGGGCGAAGTCCGCGAAGCTGAGCTGCTCCGGGCGCTGCGGGCCGGCGGCGGAGCGGACCCGCACGTCTGGCCGACCACCGCCCTGGCCATGGCCGACGGGCAAACCGGCGCACTGAGCCTGGCCGCCCGGATCGCCGCCAGCCCGGAGGAGCTGCCGCTGGCGGTCGCGGAACTGCTGCGGGCACGGATCATCCCCGGACCGGCCGCCGGCAACACCGAGGTCCAACCCTCCACGGGCGGTGACGGGACGGTCCTGAAAATCCCCACGGCGTGGCACGGGCCCATCACGTTTTCCCGGCCCGGAGAGCCGTTTACGCCTGCCGAATCCGCCCGCGCACACCGTTTGGCCGAACTCGCGGAGATCCTGGCGCACCTGCCGGTGGCTCGGTCCAAGACGCAGCCTTAGGGCCAGCCTCTAGCGCACCGGAGCGGCAGGCGCGGGACGGCGGCTGCTATCGTCCCGTTCCCAACCGCCGGCTGGGGCGGACACCCGGCGTCCTGCAACCGCGAACCCCAGATACACTGCGGCGTTGACGGCGGAGAGCGGGCCGTGGATGGACTGTGCCACCTCCTTGAGCGTGCTGCGTGCGGTGCTGCGCCGCCCTTCCATGCCGTTTTGTTGAGCGTTGCCGCGGTAGACCCGGTTGAGCACGGCCAACTGGGCACGTGGGGTCCGCGGGGGTCGCACCACTACAGGTTCCACGTCGAGGACAGCTTTCTCCGACGGCGAGAAAAGCCGGTCCACGAAGAGGTCGTCGGCAATCACATTGGGGAACTCCGCAAACCGCTCATGGCCCTGCTCGGAGAGGCCATAGGCGCCCGCCGACCAGAGGCCGCTGCGTGCCGATGGCAGCCGCAGGCGCGTCCCGTAGTAGGCATGAATGAGTGGATGGGCTTCGTCCAGGTCGAATCGGACAGCCGGGCGCGCCGCCAAAAGACCCCCGGGAGCCAGGGCTGCCAGTACGTCCCGGACCGCAGCCGGGGTGATCTGGATGTCCGCATCCAGATACAGTCTCGGCCATACGGTGGCGGCGGCGTCGCCGGCGTTCAAGGCAGCGGACTTGGATGCCTGCCCCATCTCCAGCACGGTCACGCCGTCAAATCCGCGGGCAATCTCGGCGGTGTCGTCAACACAGCCGTTGCAGACCACGAACACGTCGATCACTCCGGCAGCCGCCAACGGAGCCAAAGGCTCCAACGTCCGGCCGATCACCTGGGACTCATTGTGAGCCGGGATGATCACGGCGCCGTGCGGAAAGTCGTCCACGGGCGCCTCCGTGGTGGGTCCGGGGAGGTCGGTCCAGAGGTGTTCGTTGAGCACGGTCCACAGCACACCCTTGCGGTCCGCCTTCCAGCACCGGAGAGCCTCGGACAGGACCACGGCGGCTTGGAAGGCAGACGCGTAGGCTGCCGAATGGTACTTGCGGACGTAGCGGATGGAGTTGACCGCAAGCAGAGCGTTCAATTCCGGCGACGCGCCGGACCCACCACCCACATGGGTCATGGTCGCGGCAGGTTCGTACCAGACGGTTTCCCCCAGCATCCGCAGCCGCCGGAAGAAATCGACCTCCTCCGAGTACAGGAAGTACGATTCGTCCCACGGCAACGCGTCTGCCACCGCGCGCCGCACCATGAGCGCAGCGCCCGTCGCCCACTGAACGGGGTGGGGGTGGGCGTAGCTTTCCGCGTCGAAGTCACTTGTGGCCAGCCACGCCGGCCGGTTGCCCGCGCGCCGCCCCAGGAACGCATCACCGATGGCGCGCGCAATGCTTGGTTCGCGGCGCAGGGTAGGGCTGAGCGCCCCACTGGGATCCCGCAGCCGTGGCACTACAGCGCCGGCCCGTGAGGCCTGCAGTCGAAGCTGCAATGTCTTCAGACTGCCTTCTTCTACGCGCAGGTCGGGGTTGAGTACCAGCACGGCCGCCGCGTCCCCGGCCCTCCGCACGGCGGCGTTGATGCCGCCGGAGTATCCGAGGTTGCCGCCGGTTGGGAATGCGATGACATCCGGGTGACGGCGGCGGACCAGCCCCAGCGTGCCGTCGCTGGAGGAGTTGTCCGCGACCAGCACGCGCAGGGTCAGATCACGCGTTTCCGTGCGCAGGCTGCTCAGCAGGCCGTTGATGTCCCGGGAACTGTTGTAGGTAACGACGACGACCGCAACGTCCGCCGATCCGTCCGGCCCGGTGAAGCGGCCCGGGGTCCGGTCTGCTGGCGCGCCGCCAGAGGGGTGCTCTGGGAAGGTGGACGGAAGCGTGCAGGACTGGGTCCGTAGCTTGAGGTACGCGGGAGGTCCGTCGACCAGGTAGCGCCCGGCCAAGCGCCGGGGTTCCAAGGCCAGCCGGAAGCCCCATTCCAGTCCGTGGTCGCTAACCCATTGGGGTGCGCGACTCACCCGGCCAGCCAGGAAATCGACTGCGGCGCCAAAGCCCAAGAGGACGCCCGCGCCGGTGAGCCCCGCGTACCGGTCCATCCAGAGCTCTTGGCGGGGCTTGCCCAGGCCGACAAATAGTATCTGCGCGCCGGCGTCGGCAATTCTGCCGGCGATCCGTCTCGACGCAACAGCGGAGGCAAGGTCGTCCCGGCATGGCGACCACATCCCCGCGACGCTGAGCCGCGGATGTTCCCGGGCGATTTTGGCCGCCAGAAGCCGGTGGCTCTCTTCGGACCCGCCAAGGAATCCCACCTGAAGGCCCCGTTCTTCCGCGCCAGCGAGCAGCGGAGCCGCGAGATCACTGCCGGCCAGGCGGGGCCAGTGGCGCCTGGTGAGCCTCCGGGACTGGGCAACAAGGGGTGCGCCGTCAAGCAGATAGAGCCAGTCCGCCGTGCTGGCGGGGTCCGCGTGCAGGGTCCCCGCCCAGCGCCCACCGGTCCCGAAATGATGGAGGTGGTCCAGATTCACTGACGCCACGGCCAGCGGGCGGTCACCGGGCCCGGCCGCCCTGTCCAGAATGACATCAAGGGCCGCCTCCGGATCCACCAGATCCACGGGAGTGCCACCCAAAACCACCTTGTCAGCCATAAATTTTCGCCCCTCAAGAGATCTTCTCGGGCTGTAGCTGCCCGTTGGATTCGGCGTACCGGCGCCCGGTAACCGGGCACAGCCAGCTTCCGCCGTCGTCCTGCTTCAACGGATGCCCGGCCTCACCCACCCAGCCCATCTGCCGTGCGGGTACGCCGGCAACCACCGCGAAAGCCGGCACATCCTTGGTCACGACGGCGCCCGCCGCCACGGTGGCCCACTCGCCGATGCAGACGGGGGCGATACATACGGCCCGGGCGCCGATGGAGGCACCTTCGCCGATGGTGACACCTACGGCCACCCAATCATCGGTGCCCTTGAGCGCGCCATCGGGCGTGATGGCCCTCGGGTGCAGATCATTGGTCAGCACTGCCGCAGGACCGACGAAAACGCCGTTAGCCAGGCGTGCCGGCTCATAGACCAGCGCATAGTTTTGCAGCTTGCACTTATCCCCCACCTGCACCCCGGGTCCGACGTACGCGCCCCGGCCGATGTTGCAGTTCTTGCCCAAGACCGCGCCCTCACGGATCTGGGAGAGATGCCAGATCCGGGTGCCCTCACCGATGCTGGCAGTTTCGGCCACGTCTGCAGAATCGGCCACCGTTGTCATGTCGCTCGTGCCTTTGGGGGTTCCCGGACTGGGCTTGAGCTGAACATTGCGTGCCGGTGGCCGTGTTCGTGCAAGCCTGATCACCAGGGCGCCCAGCAACGCGCCGAGGGCGTTACTCGTGACGTCCCGGAAGCTGGCCTGGCGCTGGCTGAGCAGCAGATACTGGACAGCTTCGATCGCCACGGAGGTGAATAGACCCGCCAGGGCGGCCAGCCACCACCGGTGCACGGGCAGCAAAAGAGCGAGGAAGAGGCCCAGCGGGATGAAGAGGATGACATTGGCCGTGGCCTCCACGGCACCATAGGTAATTTCCGCCGTCAGTGCGTTCTCGTGCAACGCCGAGAAGAGTTCATCCAGGAAGCCGGACAGTGGCCGGTCCACCGGTGTGGGCCAGAACCCGATGCAGCCGAGGGCTGCCAGGTAGAGGGTCAGCAGCACGAGGGTTCCGTGGCGCGCATTGGGGTTAAGGTTCTGCGATGAACTCTCCTGATCCGCGGCTGCGGTGCGCGTTCCCATGGGACTATGCCACCGTCCCGCTCGGAATTCCGGCCCGTAGAACCCGTGCCGGCACGCCCACCCAAGTCTGGTCGTCCGGCACGTCGGCCAGGACGGCCGCGCCCATGCCGATGGTGGCGGCCGCCCCTACCGAGGCGCCTTCCCGCACACTCGCGTTCATGCCGAGGTAGGCCCCGCGCCCGATCCTGACCCCGCCGCCCAGTGACACCCCGGCCGCGAACGTGGCGAAGTCCTCCACGACGTCGTCGTGAGTCAGCGTCACGCCGGGCATGACCACCACGTGCTCACCCAGGGTGACCCCGGCGGTCAGGGTGACATGGCCCAGTAAGACGCTCCCGCGGCCAATCGCGCATCCGTCCGGGATCCGGACCAACGAGTCGACGACGGTGGCGTACCTGCTGTCCGAGAGTCCTAGTGCGGCCAGCCGGTCCACGATCCGGGCGCGCCCGGCGCCGGAACCGACGCAGACCACCACGCCGGCTCCCGGATAGTTGAGGGCATCGCTCGCCGGGCCCAGGATGCGGACGCCGTCCACGATGGCCCCCGTCTTGCCGGCGTCGTCGTCAAGGATTCCGATGACATCGGACCGTCCGCTCTCCCGGACGGCGGCGAGGACTTCACGCGCGAGGCCGCTCGCGGCGATGAGGAGCAACTCATCCATGGTTCCGCCCGCCGGCGCTCCGAAGGGATTGGACCACCCGGAACTGCTCGTCCGGAGTCAGCTGATGGTAGACGGGAAGAATCAGCGTGTTGTCGGTGAGCCGTTCCGTCACGGACAAATCGGCGTCGCCGGTGTCCAGCCCGGCGTAGGCCGGCTGCCGGTGCGCGGCCATAATGCCGCGCCGGGCCGAGATGCCCTCGTCGGCGAGATGGGCCAGCAGTTCCTCCCTGCCCATCCCGAAGTCCGGCAGGACTTCGAGCCAGAACGACTGGAAATTGCTCGTGCCATAGGCGGGGTCCTGGCTGAACCGCAGGCCTTCGACGTCGGCCAGGGCAACACGATAACCCGCGACGATTCCGCGCCTGCGGGCGACGGCTTCCTGGAGCCGGCCCAGCTGTACCAGCCCAACGGCCGCCTGCAGATCCGTCATCCGATAGTTGAAGCCGATCTCCAGATACTCCTCGGCCGGCGCCAGCCGCGCGGCATGCCGATCGTTCGCGGAAATGCTCATGGAATGTTCACGCAACTGGCGGGCACGGGACGCCCATTCCGGGTTGCTGGTGGTCAGCATGCCGCCTTCGCCCGTGGTCAGGATCTTGCGGGGATGGAAGGACCATGCGGCGAGCTCGGCCCCTGCCCCAACCGGACGCCCCCGGTACGTGGACCCAGCGCCGCAGGCCGAATCCTCGATCACCGTGATGCCCTGCGGGTCGCACAGCTCACGTATGGGATCCAGGTCAACGGGCAGCCCGCCCTGGTCCACGACGATCACGGCACGGGTAGCCGGTGTGAGCGCCGCAGCGATGGTCCGTGCTGACACGTTCCCGGTGTCGGCTTCGACATCGGCAAACACCGGCCGGGCGGCAACATAGGTGGCGGCGTTGGCGGTAGCGATGAAGGAGAAGGAGGGAACAACGACATCGTCGCCAGGCCCGACGCCGGCCACTTTCAACGCCAGGTGCAGCGCGGTGGTGCAGTTGGACACGGCGACGGCGTGCCCGGCATGCTGCGAGACGGCAAAAGCGTCCTCGAACCTGGCCACCCGGGGCCCCTGCGCCACCCAGCCGGACGCGATCACCTCGGCAACGGCCTCGGCTTCCTCATCCCCAAGCCACGGCTTCATGACGTTGATCCGGGTCAGCGCCTGCCCTTGGAGCTGGTCGTGGTCGATGGTCATCGCACACCGCCCACCCTGGCGGCGGCGATTTCGTCGCGGAGCGGACGCCACCAGGTGACAAGTTCGCGCAGACCCTCCTCAAGCCCGGTTTCGGCGGTAAAACCGAGATCGCGTGCGGCCGCCGATGTATCCGCCAGCCGCCGCACGATGCCATTGACGGCGCGGTCCGGGCCGTGCTCCACTTCCAGCTCCGAATCCATCGCCCGCAATAGGGCTTCGGCCAGTTGCAGGAGGCTCGTTTCGGCGCCGCTGGCCACGTTGTACACACCCTCGCGGACGTCGCTCCCGGCCGCCAGGATGTTGGCCCGGGCGATGTCCCTGGTGTGGACGAAATCCATGGTTTGGCGGCCGTCCCCGAAAATAAGCGGGGGGTGGCCGTCCGCGATCCGCTCCATCCAGCGCACCAGCACCTCGGTGTACAGGCCGTGCACATCCATCCGCGGCCCGTAAACGTTGAAATAGCGCAGCAGCACGTAGTCCAACCCGGTCATGGCGCGGAAGCTGCGGGCCATGCCCTCGTTGAAGGACTTCGCCGCACCATAGAAGGTGTCGTTGTTGTGATGGTGATGTCGTTCTGTGGTCGGAAACTCCTCCGCCATGCCATAGACCGAGGCGCTGGAAGCCGCGATGAGCTTGTTGACGCGGTGGGCGGCCGCGGCCTCCAGGACGTTGAACGTGCCGTCGACCAGCACCTCCAGGGCAAGCCGGGGCTCTTCCGCGCACTGGGTGATGCGGATGGCCGCCTGGTGGAAGACGATATCTCTGCCCCGAGTGAGGTCATGGACGAGGTCCCGGTCACGCAGGTCGCCTTCGACCAGATGCACCCGGCCGCTTTCCATGGCGTCATCGAGATTGGCCCGGCGTCCGCGGACCAGGTTATCGAGGACGTCGATCCGCCCGGCCCCCGCAGCGAGCAAATGATCAACAAGTGTGGACCCGATGGTTCCGGCTCCGCCGGTTACCAGGACCGTGGCCCCCTGCAGTGTGCTCATCGTCTTCCTTCCGGCTGAAGTTCGTTTCCTGTTACGGCGCTGGGCCGCCCGTCCGCGCTGAGGCTGTTGCTGACCGCCTCCAGCACCGAAAGTACGCGGAGGCCGGCGGCCCCGCTGGTCCGCGCCGGCCGTCGCTGCCAGATGCTGCTGGCGAATTCCGCCACCATCTGGCCGAGGGCTTCATGTTCGGGCAGGGCCGGGGACCAAGTGTCCCCAAGCCGGTAAGAAATCGCCGATGCCTTTTTTTCTGCCGCGGACCGGGACTGCGCGTCCAAGCTGACCCCGCGGTCGTAGACGCTGAGCCGCTGCTGGGGGTTCAAATCGTCCCAGACGAGGGTGCGGCGGGAGCCGCCGACCACCAGTTGCCTGATCTTGGTGGGGCTCAGCCAGTTCACGTGGACGTGGGCCATGCCGCCGCCGGCCAGCGCGAAGGTCAGGTGGCCCACGCAGGCGTTTCCGGTACCCAGGGGATCCGCGCCGTGGGCCGAAACTTCGACCGGCGTCAGGCCGCCGGGAAGGATGAAGTCAAGGATGGACAAGTCGTGCGGGGCAAGATCCCAGAAGACGTCCACGTCCGGCTGGACGAGGCCAAGATTGATCCGAACCGAGTCGATAAACAGGATGTCGCCCAAGGAACCGTCGTTGATCAGTTCCCGGATTTTCAGGACGGCCGGAGTGTAGCAATACGTGTGGTCGGCCATCAGGACAAGGCCGCGGCGCTCAGCTTCCTCGACCATTTCGAGGCCCTTGGCACGCCCGTCCGCCAGCGGCTTTTCAACCAGCACATGCTTTCCGGCACGAAGTGCCGTCAGGGCGATGGCGTGGTGGGTGTGGGCCGGGGTCGCGATGGCGACGGCGTCGACGTCGACCGTGTCCAAGAGCTCCTCGACAGACCCGCACACCGCGACGTCTCCATGGGCGGCAGCCAGCCTGGCGGCCCGGACACGGTCCATGTCCACGATTGCCGCCAGCTCCCAGTCGTGGGCCGCCTTGAAATTGCGGGCCAGATTCGGTCCCCAGTATCCTGCGCCGATGACGGCGACCGGCAAAGGGGCCGGAGAGGCCATGAGCTCAGAACCTACGGCTGGAATCGCCACAGCCAACCCCCAGTTTGCGAGACGGCGGCATCGGTATGATGCCACTGCCTATCCAAGCCGGTACCCGGGCTACCCGTCACGAGTGCCTATTACTTGGCTTTTGCGAACGACTATTCAGTGATGCGTCCGGGTACTACTCGGTTCGTCCCGGACGCACCCCGAGGTCTACCCACGGTGGAAAGCCGCCCACAACTGCCGCTGGCGGGGTCAGATGCCTGTCATCCGGATGGTGAGGGCATCCTGCTCGACCGTGACCTTGAGGTGCTTGGCCTTGCCGAGCGGGTCGCCGTCGAGCTGGAAGTCCTGCTCGTGGGCGAGTTCGATCTCGGCTGACTTTCCAGCGAAATATTCCACCGACGCGTTCTTGGCGTTCCTCCGGCCGAAGACGCCAGCCAGCACATCCAGCCAGCCGAACCGGCCGATGGGGGCCAAAATCACGACGTCCAGGATGCCGTCGTCGATCTTGGCGTCGGGAAAGATCTCCACGCCCCCCATGATCTTGCCGCAGTTACCCACCATCACGCTGCGGATGCGGCGCCGTACCGGGTGCTCGCCGTCCATGCTGATTTTCGCCCTGATGGGCTTGCCCGGCAGGTGCCGGATGCCCGCCTCAACGTACGCGAGCCAGCCCACGCGGTCCTTGAGTTCGTCGACGGTGTTGGCCATGATCGCAGCGTCGTAGCCAAGTCCGGCCATCACCAGGAAGGTGGATTCCGTCTCGGCGTGGTCCAGCGTGGCCTTCACCACGTCCACCTTGGTGTCCGTGCCGCTCAGGACGTCGTAGCTGGCCGCCACGGGGTCGGTGATGTCGATGCCCAGATTGCGGGCCAGCAAGTTCCCGGTCCCCAGGGGCACCAGGCCCATCGGCGTTCCGGTGCCTGCGAGGACTTCCGCCACGCAGCGGACCGTTCCGTCGCCGCCTGCGGCGATTACGACGTCGACTCCGGCCTCCAGCGCCTCGCGGGCCTGGCCCAGCCCGGTGTCCTCCTTCGTGGTTTCCAGCCACAGCGGCTCCGCCCAGCCCTGCGTCTCGCACAGGCGGAAGAAGGAGGCGCGGAAGCTGTCGCCGGGAGACTTCATGGGGTTGATAACCACGGCGGCGCGCCGGGACGCTGTATTGTCCCCGGTTTCCAGGGTCTCCGACGTCGCGGTGCTGTTCTCTGTCATGGCGTCCTTAGGGGCAATTCGGCGGAGGGTTCCCGAACTAAAATCCTAGCCGCAGTGCCCGCGTAACCTGCGCAGGGCCGGCGCGAATCGTGGACGTGCGCTCCGCAGTCTCATTAGACTGGGTTCGTGATGTGCCGGACGCTGCGCTCCGGACGCCGAAAGCGGGGGCAGATGACTGAAACAGAGAATTACTCAGCGACGGCAGAATCATCCAGCGTCGATCCGCACGACTGGGGCCGGGCGATGGCACTGGCGCTCACACGGCTGGCCGAGCAGATCGCGCCCGGAGGCAGCGAAGACATCCATGCCCTGTTGGTGGGCAGGGACCTGCACTTGAAAATCGGTGACGAACCCGGTGGCGTGACGATCACGGTTTCAACAGAGCCCATCCCGGATCCCGCTGCCTGACGGTTCTCTTCCCGGGACGTACACCTTCCCAGACGTACTTCTTTCCAGACGTACCGACTGAAACGCTGTTCACCGGCCCGAGGTCAGGTCCTCGGAGATGATTTCCGCGGTGGCCAGCGCCGCCTCACGCACGGCCTTGAGGTAGGCGTCCGGATCGGGCTGCGCAGACACCGTCTGGGCCTGCAGCGAGACGTTGATGGCCGCCACCACTTTCGGTCCGTCGTGGACGGGCGCCGCAATGGACATCAGGCCCAGCTCCAGCTCCTGGTTCAGCAGGCACCAGCCCTGGGCGCGAACAGTATCCAGCTCCGCCAGGAGGGCGGCCCGCGTTCCGATGGCTCCGGGAGTCAGGGGCCGGATCTCGGCGGCCGCGAGGTATTCTTCCAGCTTCGGCGGCGGGAGGGCCGCGAGCAGCACCCTGCCCATCGAGGTGGCGTAGGCGGGGAAGCGGGTGCCCACCGTGATGCCGACCGTCATGATCCGCCGGGTGGACACCCGGGCGATGTAGGCGATGTCGGTGCCTTCGAGCACCGCGGCCGACGTCGACTCCCCCAGTTCGAGGGAGAGCTCTTCGAGGTGCGGCTGGGCGAGCTGCGGCAGGGAGAGCCCGGACAGGTAGGCGTAGCCGAGCTGCAGCACTTTGGCAGTCAGGGCGAAGATCTTGCCGTCCGTGCGGACATAGCCCAGCTCCGCGAGCGTGTGCAGGAACCGCCGGGCGGTGGCCCGGGTCAGCTCGGTCCGGGCCGCCACCTCGGTCAGCGTCATCTTAGGGTGTTCCGTGTCGAAGGCACGGATCACTGCGAGCCCGCGCGCCAGCGACTGCACGTACTGGTCGCTGGCCGCGGGCGCGCCGCCGCTCTTGGCTGGCTCAGTCATTTTCCGCCTCTCGGTCCCGCATCACTTTAGCGGTGCCCACAGCTTGTCCGGCCGCAGGCCTGTCAGCTTGGGTCCGCCGCCCGGAGCGGCATCGGGACCATGGCCTGGAGTTCCTCGAGCGTGCAGCCGAAGGTCTCCCGCACCTGGACGCCGTCGGGTCCGGTCAGGAAGACGGCCTTGTCGGTGTAGACGCGGGTCACGCAGCCGATCCCGGTGAGCGGGTACGTGCAGGTCTCCACGAGTTTGGACACGCCGTCGCGGGTCAGGAGCGTCATCATGACGAAGACGTCCTTGGCGCCGGTGGCGAGGTCCATGGCGCCGCCGACGGCGGGGATCGCGTCCGGGGCCCCGGTGTGCCAGTTGGCGAGGTCGCCGGTGGCGGAAACCTGGAAGGCGCCCAGGACGCAGATGTCCAGGTGTCCGCCGCGCATGATCGCGAAGGAGTCAGCGTGGTGGAAGTAGGACGCCCCCGGCAGTTCGGTCACGGGGATCTTCCCTGCGTTGATGAGGTCGCCGTCGATCTGGTCCCCGGTGGCCTCCGGGCCCATGCCGAGCATGCCGTTCTCGGTGTGGAGCGTGATGTTCTGCTCCGGCTCGAGGTAGTTCGAGACCAGGGTGGGCTGGCCGATGCCGAGGTTCACGAACGATCCGGGGACGATGTCGCGGGCCACGAGGCGGGCGAGATCGTCCCGGCCCAGCGGCTTGCCGGACGTCTGGAGATCAGCCTGGTTGCCGGTCCGCAGACTCTGGTCATTGGTTGGGATGCTCATCTCAGGCCACCTTCACAATGCTGTTGACGTAGATGCCGGGGGTCACGATGTTTTCCGGGTCCAGGCCGCCGGTCGGGACGATCCCGGACACCTGGGCGATGGTGTGTTTCGCGGCGGCGGCCATGATGGGGCCGAAGTTCCGCGCGGTTTTACGGTAGACCAGATTGCCCCGGCCGTCCGCTGTGAGGGCCTTGATCAGGGCGACGTCGGCGTGGATGGGGGTCTCGAACACCTGCCACTTGCCGTCCAGGAAGCGGGTTTCCTTGCCTTCGGCGAGCATGGTGCCGTAGCCGGTGGGCGTGAAGAAACCGCCGATCCCGGCGCCGGCGGCACGGATCCGCTCTGCGAGGTTTCCCTGCGGGACCAGTTCGAGCTCAACCTCGCCGGCGCGGTACCTGGCGTCGAAATGCCAGGAATCGGACTGCCGCGGGAAGGAGCAGATCATCTTCTTCACCCGGCCTTCCTTGATCAGCAGGGCCAGGCCCTGGTCGCCCTGGCCGGCGTTGTTGTTCACCACGGTCAGGCCGGTGGCGCCGCACTCCAGCAGCGCGTCGATGAGCTCGAACGGCTGCCCGGCGTTGCCGAAGCCGCCGATCATCACGGTGGAGCCGTCCTTGATGCCGGCGACGGCCTCGCCGACGGTGTCGATGAAATTCAGCATCTCTCTTTGCCCTGTCCTTTATGCCGCATCGCGGGAAGTTACGTTTTCGAGCACGACGGCGAGGCCCTGGCCGACGCCGATGCAGATCGCGGCGACACCCCAGCGCTGCCCGGAGGCCTGCAGGGACCGGGCCAGGGTGCCCAGGATCCGGCCGCCGGAGGCGCCGAGCGGGTGGCCCATGGCGATCGCGCCGCCGTGCCGGTTCACGATGGAGGGGTCGATGCCCCAGGCGTTGATGCAGGCCAGGGACTGCGCGGCGAACGCCTCGTTCAGTTCGACGGCGCCGACCTGGTCCCAGCCGATGCCGGCCTTGGCGAGGGCCTTGTTCGCGGCCTCGACCGGGGCGTAGCCGAAGTACTGGGGATCGTTGGCGTGCGCGCCGCGCCCGGCKATCCGGGCCAAAGGCTCCAGGCCCAGGATCCCGGCGGCCTTTTCACTGCCCAGCCACGCCGCGGACGCGCCGTCGGAGAGCGGGGACGCGTTCCCGGCCGTGACGGTGCCGTTCCCGGTSCGGAACACGGTCTTGAGCCCGGCGAGCTTCTCCGCCGAGGACCCGGGACGGATGCCCTCGTCGCGGACCAGGTCCGTGCCCGGGACCGGGACGACGAGGTTGTCGTAGAASCCCTCGTCCCAGGCCGCGGCGGCGAGGTTGTGGGAGSCGGCGGAGAACTCGTCCTGCGCCTGCCGGGTCACGCCGTACTTCTCCSSSAGCCGTTCGGTGGCCTCGCCCAGGGAGATGGTCCAGTCCTGCGGCATGGCCCGGTTCACCAGCCGCCAGCCCARCGTGGTGGAGGCCAGGGTCAGGTCCCCGGCCGGGTAGGGCTTCTCGGTCTTGGGCAGCACCCACGGGGCCCGGGACATCGATTCGGCGCCGCCGATCAGCATCAGCTCGGCGTCGCCGGTGTTGATCTGGCGGGAGGCGATGATCGCCGCGTCCAGGGAGGACCCGCAGAGCCGGTTGACCGTGGTGCCCGGRATCGAGACSGGCAGCCCGGCCAGCAGGGTGCCCATCCGGGCGACGTTGCGGTTCTCCTCCCCCGCGCCGTTCGCGTTGCCGAACACCASCTCATCGATCCGCTCCACGTCGAGGGCCGGGGCGCGCTTCACGGATTCCCGGATCACGTGCGCGGCAAGGTCATCCGGGCGGACCCCGGCGAGGCCGGCACCGAACTTCCCGAACGGCGTCCTCACAGCGTCATAGATAAATGCCTGATTCATG